>CAIYZV010000155.1 GCA_903930765.1 uncultured Pirellula sp. | reverse complement strand
GAGTACAGGTTCTGCTCTGCATAGCCAACTGATTCTCGGAACGACTGCGGGACAGGTTTGTTGAGTACTTTGACTCCCGAGCCGGGACCTTCGTTGACTTCGATTCGATACAGCCCCGCGTTTTCTTCAAAGCCTCCTGGCGAAATCGACCACACTTGTCCTGGCTCAAGAGGATCAGCTCCGATTCCACCCTCGCTCTGCAGCTCTGGCGTTGATACGAACTTCTCAACTCCATCGTTCCCGAGAACGTAGCTGAAGTGAGTATTCCTGAACTCGGCGGCACCGATTCGCTTCTGTTGTTCTTTCACTCGTCGTCGGCATTCCAGAGCAATACGTACTGCCCACTCGAGATCTTCATCGGGCACCTCTTCGGCTCCACCTGGATAAAGCAGCTTTAATAGGCCACTAACCGTTTTATTGACTGCATTAGTATCTCGACCGCTCAGCGCCCCTCCGTAGTAGACTCTGCCTTGGAGCACATGAACACGGCTCTGATCGCGGAGCCGTCGCCAGCACTCGGAGAGGAAATCGCTGACGAGTCCGAAATGGCTTGTAAGAAGATCTTTGTCGACTTTCGGAATATCCCAGCCAGGAAGGTAGGCGTGAATTCGATCCATAAACGCGGTGTCGTCACGCATCTCTGGAGGAAGTGGTCCAAGCAAATGTCCCACCCGTTGCTGATGTTCGACATCGACATCAAAATTGCCAACCAAAACAAGGCTACCGTCGGCGCGAATGCTTTCTTTTCCCCGGCTAAATTCGCCGGACTCCATGTAGCCTTTCATGATGTTGACGCCGTCCTTCTGGTCGAAGGAAACGCCCGAAACTTCGTCAAAGCAAACGACATCGTATTGGCAAACCAAGCCCCGTTGTCCGTTTGAGTTATTCACAAACATTCGTGCGACGGTTGCTTTGCCTCCCGAAATTAAGTGGGCGTACGGCGAGACCTGCTGAAAGAGGTGACTTTTACCAGTGCCTCGCGGCCCAAGCTCGACCATGTTGTAATTTCGTTCGACAAACGGCACCATTCGAAGCAAATACGCGTCAATTGCACGCTGGCCTAGCTTCTCGGAATCCAATCCGATGCTACGCAAAAGAAATGCTTTCCAATCCGATGTGTTGAATTGAGCGCGTGCTGCAGCGAGTGTTTCGAGCACATCTCGTTTTGATAGCTGGATGGCTCGCAGAAACTCAACACCAAATGGTCGACCATTCTTTTCCTGTGCGATCGCGGCATCATACCCAAGACCGACCTCTGCGTAGAAACCTCCGGTTAGGATCCGTTCCGCTTGGCTAACGACCTCAGAACTGATTCGCACATCAGTCAAACGGAGACTTGGAAGTGTTGCGAGGTAGGAATCCGTTCGAGCATCGAGTCTTGCACTGATTAGATCAATGATTCTGATTTCTCCTTGCTCCCTGGCTCGTGACTTAAAGAGCTCTTCCTCGCCCGCTCGAACGGTCCGATCTGCAAGTTGTCTTTGGACAATCTTGATCCCTTCCTCAATCTCTTCTGAGTCAGTGCTCGCGCAATAACGACCTAGAAGGAACTCAACAACGTAGGTTGGTACTGGAAACTGCCGACTGAAAGTCCGCACCAAATCCTTACGCACCAAGTAGCCTTCAAGCGTTGCTGCCGCTTTTCGATCGATCGTGTCGAGATCCATTACTTGTCTTCCTTACCAATAACTGTCTGTTGCTGTGCGACGAGGCCCCCTTCGGCATCGAGAATCACGATTGTCGCTTCATGATCTATTAGCTCGTCCTTCTCGATTGCCACTGATGCGGAACCATCTTCCTTGAACGGTCGATCATTCATGGTTACGGTTGTAGATGAGTTACCAGCATGCCTGCGAATGTCAAGTCGGAGCCCATGGAATTGGCCAGTCAAGACAACTTTACAACGCAATCCTTTCCATGAAACTTGTTCAATGGTGACAGTACCGCTAACAGTAGCTGTCCCGGCTTGCGTGATATTGAGAAACCCTACAAAGCATTCCTGAAGGCTTAGTCCACCATGGGTATATTCTTGGTTCGCTCGATAGCAGCTAACGCCTGGAGCTAAAGCGAAACTCAGGTCGACATTCCAGTACCAATGATAAAGCTCCTCATTGCTAGCCGCGCCCGGCTTGATCGCCGCGCATCGTCCCCATGTGTTATCAGAGAGTGCGCTCGAAAGTTCCGTC
>CAIYZV010000154.1 GCA_903930765.1 uncultured Pirellula sp. | reverse complement strand
GCAACCCAACCAGGCGAGACCGGAACGGTGTATTCGTTTTCTTGTTATCGGGCTACGGAGTATGTCATCGCCCTCGGATTGGCGGAAGAGGTTCGTCGCTGCAATCAAACGCTTTTTGAGCAACTGCAGCAACAAGCCGAACTGCGAGCGATTCGCTCAGGTGAGTTCCACGAGGTGTTCATGAAGGAATACGGTTCTCGGCAATCCCCGTTGCCGGCTAAGTATTATGTTCCCGGTGATCGTGTTTGGTTCCGAAATCCAGATGCCGATTCCGCCGATGCACTCGGCTTTGAAGGCTCATGGGTATTCTATCTGGGGAGCGGCTTGTTTACCGATTTCTGGAAAAGGAACAAAGCCTTTACACTCGAATTGAAGTGCCTCGAGATGTACCACTGGAGGCACTCCACGTACCGTGGTGACGATGGTGATTTGCGAATGGACGAAGCCAAAGTCCAAGCGCACATGCGGGCTACGGAGCAAAACCCTGACGAATTGGCTCGCATCATGGAACGGATGTATCGACTGCAGGACTCGAGAGGTATCTACGCCGATGGAGGATGCATCGATCCGTCTCGCGAGTATCCCCGTTGGGTGCGACCAGGAACGACGGATATCCGACTTCCTGATGCCGTTTCCTCGAACGCATAATTGTACGAACGGCTACTTGAACTTTCCCGACTAGCCCTCGATGCTGTGTTCTTTCCAAACACTAACTGAGGGAATGAATCGATGCAGATCTCATTGAGCGGCAAAACAGCAGTTGTCACGGGGGCGGCTTCCGGCGTCGGACTGGCAACCGTGCACCAATTCGTGGAGTCTGGCATCGAGCATTTGATCGCAGTCGATTACGCTCCGGAGTTGCCAGGTTCTCTCAAGAATCTCTTGGAATCCTCTCCGGATCGCGTCCAATTTCTTTGCGGAGATGTGAAAGAGCGATCGACACACGAAAAATATGCCGAACTCGCCGCCAGAAAATTCGGGGGTGTGGATGTGTTGGTCAACAACGCGGGCGTTAGTGTTGTGAAACCGATTCACGAACATACCGAAGACGAGTGGGACCATGTCATGGATACCAATGTCAAGGCACTGTATTGGTCGGCTAAAGTGATCTTGCCGATGATGATGCAGCGTCGCTCCGGCGTGATTCTGAATACAGGTTCTATCTCTGGGCACGTTGGAATACTCAAGCAAGGTGCCTACGGACCGTCGAAAGGCGCTCTCCATCAAATGACGCGGCAAATGGCCATCGAGTACGCACCGTATGGCATTCGAGTCAATGCAGTGGCTCTGGGCACTGTCGATACTCCGATTGTTCAGTGGTCTGCAGAGCAATCGGGTAACCCCGAGGCTTTCCTAAAAATGTTGAGGGATAATCATCCAATCGGAAGGATCGCGTCCGCGCAAGAGGTAGCCTGTTTCTTCACTTACCTCGCTAGCGACTTCGCGACATTCTTCACCGGATCCATCCTGTCGATGGACGGTGGATTTATCGCACATTGATTCATCGCAACAGAAACCCTCGCAATTCCTTTGGAATGCTTTTCCGTTGTGAGAGTACCCTTGGAAATGGTTTGGGATATCGAGAAAGAATCGGAGGGTTGGATCATGGATCTTCGTATGAAGGGGAATCGCTGCCTGGTAACCGGTGCTGCATCAGGGATCGGTTTAGCGACTGCAAAAATGCTGATCGCCGAAGGTTGCCATGTTGTTTTGTGGGATCGGAACGAAGAGGTGCTCGAGGTTGCGGCAAGGTTACGCGCAGGCACGCAAGTAGCAAATACCGAATCAGCAAACACAGAATCAGCAAACACAGATTGGAAGGTAGACATTTGGGGAGAAACCGTTGATGTCGCCGACGAGCGACAAGTCCAACAGGCTGGAAAATCATTGCATGAGCGTTGGGGCGCCGTGGAGCATTTGGTGCACTGCGCGGCAGTCGGTTCGCGGCGATTCGGATTCCCATTCACCAACCTCAAGCCCGAGGATTGGGTTCGCCCAATGCATGTCAATGTGATGGGAATGGTGTACGTGGCGCACGCCATCGCGCCCGGAATGATGGCTGCGAAAACAGGCACCATGGTTTTCGTAGGTTCCGTCGCAGGACAAATAGGCTCGCAGACGGATCCCCCGTATAGCGCGAGCAAGGCTGCTACGATCAATTTTTCGCAGTGCCTTGCCAAGGACCTCGCACCCTACGCTGTGCGAGTGAACACGGTGTGCCCCGGAATGGTACAAACCAATCTCAACCGAAATGTTTGGGAGTCGTGGTGCGAAACAGTACCCCATGCAGAACGTATTTCCTACGAACAATGGGCACAGTCAAAAATCGATGCTGTAGTTCCTTTGAAACGATGGCAGACGTCCGAGGATGTTGCGGCGATGATCGTCTTTCTCTCATCGGATCGGGCTGCCCAAGTGACAGGTCAAACGATCAATGTGGATGGTGGTTATGTCATGCATTGGTGATGGAGCATCACAATGCGGGTCCCGTCATCGCAACCGTGTTATTCAGCAATCTCCGCACGACGGGCCACTCGGCTACCGCTTCCTGGGTGATTTCATGGGCTTGCCAACGGTAGGATAGTTGACGCTCCCGCAACTGAGACGTCAGCGAGATATCGTGAAAGAGGATGTTGTTTTCATAGTTGAGTTCAAAGCTACGACGATCTAGGTTTGCGGAGCCGATCAACGAGATCTCCCCATCGATCGTCAGCGATTTGGTGTGCAACAAGCCGCCGACATATTCGAAGATTCGGACCCCAGAAGCGAGCAGATCCGCATAGTAACTGTGACTCGCAGCGGCGACGAACCACGAGTCGTTTTTCGCAGGGAGAATCAATGCTGTCTCCACGCCACGCCGGCCGCTGGCGCATAGCGCTGCCTGCATCGGTTCGTCTGGGACATAGTATGGGGTGGTAATAAGAAGTTCTTTTCGTGCGCTATACATCAACGATTCAAACATCTCCGGCATCGCGGAGTACCGGTACGTTGGCCCCGTCCCGATCGCTTGAGCGACAAAACCATGTGAGAAATGCGCAACTGGTTCCATGATTACATCGGTGATGTCCTCGTCGACGTGCGCCATCCAGTCGGCTGCAAAGAGGATTTGATTTTGACGAGCGATCGGGCCTTCAAAGCGAATCATGGCATCGACCCAAGGTGCATATTTCGCCTTGATTCGAAACTCCGGGTCTGCACAGTTTTGACTGCCGCAGTAAGTAATTCGGTTGTCGATCACGAGAATCTTGCGATGATTTCTCAAGTCGACTCGAGTGAATAGCGGAGCAAAAATCGTTTGGGCAATAGGAAGTGCGACCGCCGTTTTTGTGCCCGACTGTTGGAGTTGCTGCCACTCGTCGGATTGAATCAAGATGCGAGAACCTAAGCCGTCCGCCATAACCCGGCAAACAACACCGCGTTTTGCGGCGCGCTCGATGGCATCGAGAACCTTGCGCCCATTCTTATCTAAAAGCCAGATATAAACGATGAAGTGCACATGGTGAGTTGCTGCATCGATGTCTGCGACCATAGCGTCGATCGTAGCGTACGAGTCAGGCAGCAATGTTCCATGGTTCCCCCCGATGGGTTCAAAACCGTTGATCGATTGGCCGACTTGAAACAAGTGATCCCAGGGTGTATTCAATTTGGGTTGGATGTCCTTCACACGCATGCCGGGGATATCTTGGCATCTGGGAAGTCCTTTTACGACGCGATCCATGCGAGCAATTCGGTTGCGACCGATGCTGATATCGCCGAGGAGGATGTAGGCTACGATTCCG
>CAIYZV010000153.1 GCA_903930765.1 uncultured Pirellula sp. | reverse complement strand
CAAAACCCTGGCAAGGCCACCGTCCCGTTCCGCTGGATCGCTTGGCACTGGCGCTATCGCGGGTGATGCCGACGGACTTGCTTCTGAACACCAACGAAAAATGGTACGTCATCGTGCGCAAACGACGGATCGCTACGCCATGGATTGTCTCCCTCGTCGCCACGCTCCAGCTCCTTGTCGGTGGCCAATTGTCCACCGAATTACTTCGAGGGATGGTGGGATGGCATGGGAGCGTGGGAGGAACCACCTGCTGGGCTTCTCCTGCCCGTGAGGATCCTGGCTTCGACGGCGATGGCTTCGACGGGGCTGGCTTCGACGGGGCTGAAGATGCCGCGAGGGTTAGCGAGGGGATCCTGGTCTCGCAAGCTTTGGTCTGCGACGGAATCGGGGTCGGCTACGTCGTCATTCCTGCTGGGCAGATAGCCGCCGATGCCACGGTTCGGGTCCTCGTCCACGAGGTCAATGATCGCATCCTCTACCCCGCGGTCGAGATTTTATCGATCGATCCGGAACCGGAAGGGCCGGCTGAACGCAAGGGAGGTTTTCGACCTGGTGGCGGTGCGTTGCTGAAGCGATTCAAGGAAGCTTTGGAGCGGGTTCGCGAACACATCAATCCACCGGAGTATGTGCGCATCCACTTTCTGTTTGTCGGCGCCGACCCCCTTCAAATCACATTGACGGGTGAGATCGAGCGCGAGGTAACGGTGGTGCCGGCGGTCGTGGGGGCTTCGGAAGCGTCAAAACGGTTTCGCGTCCCACTACATGAATGGTGGACTGGGATGCTCCAACAATGCCAACGCCAAATCGATCGCAGCGACTATCCAACGTTGATCGAGCGGTATTTGATCAACATGCTGGGCGCCCGATTCGGATTCGAAGTGCCGGAGCTGCTCAAGGCCAAGGCGAAACCTTCGAGCAAACAAACGGATCCTCTCCCAACCATGTCGCTTATCGCTGGGACTGAGTCGCTCAGGGATCAATTGCGGCAGGAGCAATTGTCGCTGAGCATCTCATCCACCAAGGCCAATGTGGCTATCCCGAGTCCACCGCGCTGGAAAGACGCCCCGCTTCCGGAGTCGGTCGACGGTAAATCGATCGATGCGATCCCCATCGAACCCATCGCTAACGTGGTACCTCCAGAGTGTTTGTATATCCGTTTCGGGTCCTTTGCGAACTACCTTTGGTTCCAGCAACTCTCGCAATCTCGAGGGGGCGATATCGCTCAATTAGCACTGCTTCGGGGTTTCAATTACGAAACGAACCAGCGTGCGGAGCGAATGCTGAACACAAAGATGAATTACGTCAGCAAGCTCTTCGGTGATGCCGTAATTTCCGATATGGCTTTCATTGGCTATGACTTGTACCTCCAAGAAGGACCAACGATGGGGGTGGTTTTCGAAGCCCGCAATTTGGATTTGCTTCGCTCTTCGTTCCAGCAAGAACGCGAGGCCACACGCCAACGGTTGGCCGATCAAGGTTGCCAATTGCAAACCCTAGAAATCGAGGGCAGCCAAGTCTCTTTTTTGAGCACGCCGGATAATCAAGTCCGATCGTTTGTGGTGGAGGCGGACCCTTATCTTTTTGTCACCACCAGCCAGGAGCTGGCTAAGCGATTCATTCAGGTTCAGCGAAGTAAAGAATCGTTGGCGTCTCTTCCCGCGTTTCGATTTGCGCGATTGATGATGCCGATAGACAACAAATACGACGTGTTCGCGTATTTTTCGTCGCCGTTTTTCAGAAACCTTATTTCACCACATTACCAAATTGAATTGCGACGCCGCCTTCGAGCCACTGCAGCTATCGAGACAATCGACACGGCGACGATGATTGCGGCTTCGGAGAGGAAGCAAGGGTTCAGGATTCCTGCAACAGGGTTTCAGCCTAGCCGTGATTTGCGTCCTGCCGATAGTATTGAATCGGTTGTGGCAAAGCGAGATGACGGGGAGGTTCGATGGCCCTCGGTCGAGCAACTGATCGAGCAAAACTATTTGCCGGGTTGGTTTCAAGTCCGAGCGGACGGATCGCAGACGATTCGGATGGGGGATTCCTGGATTGATTCGGTTCGAGGACGCCGAGGTAGCTTTTTGCCGATCGCCGATGTGCCTATGGTCGACTGCACCGATGCAGAGGCCGCAGAATACCGAGCCGCTGCAGACTTTTACTCGCGGCAATGGGAGCAAACCGATCCGCTTATGTTTGGGTTGCGTCGTTACTCGCATCCCGATATTCCCAAAGCGGAGAGAATTGCCATCGAGGGGTATATCGCGCCCTTTGGAAGTGATAAGTACGGGTGGGTTGGTTTGCTGTTCGCCCCCCCGCTGGATACCCAGGTCCATCTGCCGGAAGACGATGTCATCAACCTCCAGTTTCGTCTTCGAGGACTTCAGGATCGAAGGAACTCGGTCCCGGATCATTTTATCTTTGTAGGCTTAAAGGATTTAATGCCCCCGCTGCCCGAGGAGACCAAAGGCCTGATCGCTACGTTGCGCATCCTCAAATCCCTTCCTGCGTATATCGGGGCGTGGCCCAAACCCGCCGTGTTGGATCAGCTGCCTTTAGGCTTGGGCGGGGGGCCCCCCGATTTTATGGGATTCTCTAGGTCCCTGCTGGGGTTGTGGCGATGGCAGATGGGCGGCTTCAGCATTCTCTCGTTTGATCGATCGATTTTGGAAACATGCGCGATGGCGATCAAAATTGTGCCGGCCGAGGATTTTGCTCAAGCCCGCGCCACCATCCGGGATCTTTCCAAAAGCAAGCTCTCGGCATGGTTCAATACGTTTAGCTTTCGACAAGCGGCACAGGCGACCCGTGGCAACCTGCTCCTTTTGGATTCCGTGCAGCAGCAACTCGGTATCGCTCCTGAGGCCGCAAAGGATCGGGTCGAGCAGTTGCTCGACGCTAAACTCCAGTGCGCCTTGGGTGGGGAATATCGTCTTGAAAAAGGACGTTGGATTTCGACCGCTTGGCCCGAGAAACTGGAACTCGCACCCGGTGCTGAACATTCTACGATCGGGTACGACACGCTCCACACGATCCCACCCAAAGAGTACGTTGCACCATGGCTGGAATGGTTTCGGGGTGCACAAGTCCATTTGACCCAACTCCCAGAGCGACTGGTGGTGATTGGGCATCTCGACATGGAACCGTTACCGGTGAATACCAAGGGGAACAGCGGTGATGGGGCGGATGCAGCGGCTTTGCCGAAGCTGAACTTTGATATCTACAATCTTCCGTTTCAAATGTTCAATAGCGACAAGCCGAAGAAAGGGCAGGATGCGGAGACCGGTGGAAAGCTACCGGAAGAAGATGTCAAGAAAAAGCGGGAGCCCAAGAAACGGGGCACAGAGCCCAACCAGCGACGATTTTGATACAACAGGACCCCATGAAGCTGATTATTGGAATCGATGAAGCGGGGTACGGTCCGAATTTGGGGCCGTTGGTGATCGGTGCGTCAGTCTGGGTAGCGCCTTCCGATCAATGGATCGACGGCTGTTTGGAAATACTCGCTCCAGAGTTTCGCGCTGAGCCTTGGAGGCCGAACTCGGACTTCATCCCGCTCGGAGACTCAAAAAAAATTTATAAACCAGGATTGGGGCTCGATGGCCTGAGGGCAGGAGTCGATTTCCTTGGGACGCCCAGTCTCAAAGGGACCGCAAGTACCTCGTTTACCTCGATGCTCCTGCATAGCTTAGCATCTGATGACGCAGGTCGTGTTGAAACGCAGCCATGGTACTCTCCTCGTTTCGATGATGCTATTACCATGGTTGTAGCCTCCGAAACCGAGGTTGAACGAAGTGCGAGACGGAAACTCGAGTCGCTGGGGCTTCAATGTCTCGGTTTGAAGGCTCGAGTCATCGACGAAGAAGAGTTTAATCGCGCCGTCGCATTGGCCGGCAACAAATCGACGGCGCTGAGCGAATGGTCCGTCGGGTTGATCGCCGATTGCCTCCGCCAGTACTGCAATGCCAATGACCAAACCGGTGCTTCCGTCCAACGGATCGAAGTCTATTGCGATAGGCATGGTGGTCGGAAACGCTATGCGCCCGTCTTGTCGCATGTCCTAGGATCCTCGTCCAACTCGGAGGTCGTTTCTACCGACCATCCCGTTTGGTTTGATGTCCTCGAAGAGAACTCGCAGTGCAGTCGCTACCAAAGTCGTTGGCTTGGTCGCGAGATGACCATTCAGTTTCGGGTTCAAGGAGATTCTCTGTTTCCATCAGCCGCATCGTCGCTTGTCGCAAAATTATTGCGAGAACTGCTGATGGTTCGCCTCAATCGGTTTTGGCGCGAAGCGGTCGGTGAGACGCTTCGCCCAACCGCAGGTTATCCGGTGGATGCAGCGCGATTCGCTGAGGATATCCGAGCGGTACAGTCCAGGCTCGGCGTTCCGACATCGCGATGGTGGCGGGAACGATGAGAATCGATGGGGGAATGGGTAGTTCAGGGGGGATTTAACCCTGGCTGCGATTGGATTCCTCAAAATCGAAATCCCTCAAAATCGAAATCCAGCGATACCACGGAAGACCCTGTTTTGGAATGCTCCCTACCGTGACTTTGCGGCTACATCGTCGAGATCCAAAGACGATTGACCACGGATAACACGGATGACACAGATAACACCGATTAAACATTGAGCACCACAGAGCATTTTTGAACGCGTGTCTTCAGAACCGAAGCGCAACCCAACGGGCTGGTTGCCAGTGAAACCCTGAGGGGGATTCCTACGGAACCGTTTTTCCGCCGATTACTTGCCTCCTGGTACCCAGAGCGATACAACGGAGTAACGCCGTGGCGTCAAATGGGATTTGACTCGTTCATCAGTGAGTTGGAACCGACGTAAGTGGATCATCAAACAAGCCGGTAGGCTAGGATGCACCATGACGAACTCGAAGCAGAACGAAGAGACCGAAGATTTGGATCTTCGGTTTATCATGCTGGCATCCTACTTTGCGGATGCGCTTGAGTGCATAGCTATGCAACTGCATTTAAAGCTCAATCAGCACACATCGCGAACGACATCGTTCAATACGTGGAAGCAGTGGGTCGAGGCCGAGTTTGCGATCGATAGCGAGTGGGTACGCAAATTGTTTTGCCTGACCACAGCAAAGATGTCGCCGACTCAATCGCTGCTCTACATGATGCGTGGCTTCGGGAGTATCGCACCTGAAAGCGCGCTCGCGATTGCGTTCAGTCAAGTAGATGATCTCGATGTCGCGACAAAGAAGTACCAATGGCCGGAAGTTGAGGTGCTTCCGGGCGTTCGCGAGTCGGTTCCACTGCATGCAGGCTTTCGTCGAGACTCTGCGCACATTGGTTCTGCGATCGATGCCAAGTCCAGCCGCCTTCCGGCCCATGATCCGACTGGATCCGATTCAAATCCGCCGGATCGAAACTGACAAAAATTAGATTGTTTCATCGGATTGTTGCGGAATGCGATCCCAGGAATGAAGGTCGATATCGCGTCTGATTCAATCAAGCCATCTGGATTTTGCCGCGGAGATGGATTCTCATTAGTGGGATTCCTCAGAAGGCAAAATCCTCACATGCTTCAGCAATTCTCCTTGACTTCAACTCCTGCACCAACATCGGCTGTGCCACATACGTCGAAAGCAATCCTCGTCGGCTTGGCCGTCGCAACTCTATTGTTGGGTGGTTGTGGCGGGGGCGATGCCACGAAATTGAAATCGGAACCTGGTGATGATCTCTCCGGCTCTTTGTCGACGCAGTCAGCTAGCGATACAAAAACGACATCATCCGAGGACCAATCAGCGATCGCAAATTCTACGGGGATATCGTTCGAAGAAAAACTAGCGAAGACTGAGAAGTTGCTTCAAGCCGATCAAGCGGATGCAGCTTGGGACCTGGCCAAGGACTTGATCGTGGAGCGTCCTCAATCGGCCCCTGCTATGTTTCTCGCGGCTCGCATTATGGCGAAGCGGAACAACGTGTCCGGTGCCATGCAGATGGTGTCCAAAATCGATCCCAATGATCCGGAAGCAGGCCCAGCAGCTACGGGGCAATTGGCAGAGTGGTTGGCCCAATCTGGAAATTTGGCCGAAGCTGAGGTGAAGTTGAAAGGCTTGCTCAAAAAATTTCCCTCTGCTGCACCCGCGATCCGACTGTTGGTGGACATTTACAACGCACAAGGCCGACGGTGGGAAGCGTCGCGCTGGACGGATCGGATGATCCGGATGGGGAATTTTAGCACCCCCGATTTGATGAACTCGATTGACGTGCGCGAACCTACCCCAACCGATCCGCTTCGCAAAGCCGCGCTCGAGTTCGCTCCAGAGGAACCGTATAGCCAACTTGGCGATCTCCGTAACTTGACCAATGCCGATCGCTGGATCGATGCGATGGATCCGTTGGCAAAGATGGTTAAGGATCGTCCGGATCTTTTGGAACCGTGGGTCTGGTATGGCGAGTCGCTTTTGGAAACCGGTCGTATCTCCGACATGACGCAGTGGCTTGCGAATCCCCCCGAAGGTTACGAAAAGCATCCGGAGTACTGGTATATCTACGGGCGGTTGTTACTGCAGCAAGAGGAGCCACAGCGTGCCGCTAGATGCTTTGTCGAGTCGCTCAAATTGGATCGACGGCATCTCGCCTCGATCCAGTCTCTCTCGGAATGCTTGATGGAAATGGGACAAAAGGAACTGGCGCTCGAGATACGCTCTGAGGCGGGGCATTTGGTCCGAATCAAGGATCTGTCGCAACAGATTCAACGAGGCCTGGGGAAACGGGAAGAGTTTATTCAAATCGCGGACTTGTATCGTCGTTTGCAGGACTCTGTCGGTGCGTTTGGGTGGGATGCGATATTGCTCGTCAACGAAAAAAAGCCGATCACTGCTGAATTGATCGAGGTCCAGAAAAAGCTGCGTGCAGGAGAAAAGTCGGAGATGCCGTGGTTGGCGAAACTCCCTGTCGCTGAGTGGCCATTGCCGGAAACCAAGGAAGTCAAAACAAGGGAACCTGAATCACCGAGCCCAAGTATTGGTCTTGATGCATTGCCCATTCGGTTTTCGGATCGAGCCGCCGAATTGGGGTTCATCACGAGTTACAACAATGGAGCGGAACAGGGTCGTGGAT
>CAIYZV010000152.1 GCA_903930765.1 uncultured Pirellula sp. | reverse complement strand
TCCGCTTCGGTCGCAAGATCGTTATCGAGGCCAGCGTCCTCGACGGTAACTGTGATAATTGCAGTTCCGAACTGATCGGTTGCTGGGGTGAAGGAGAAAGTGCCTGTGGTATCGGATGAGTTGTACGAGACCAGAATGTCTGGTATCAGTGTCGTGTTATTGCTAGTCGCGGTCACTCTGAGAGTCTGCGACTCACCGCCTCCGGCGGAGATGTTGCGAAGCCCGACCGTTTGCGTCGGAGAGTTGATCGGGAGAGCCTCGTCGAGACTTGCACGTAGTCTTCGTATTTCCAGTTGGTTTGCACCGGAGTTATTGGTAGTGGCGATATCTAGAATTCCATCATGATCGAAATCACCAGCGGTAATGGCTCCAGACTGAGGCGTTACAGATGTCGAAATTGTGTCTTTGTATTTGGGTGATATTGCCCAAAGCGTATCCCAGGTTGTGGTGAGGATATCGTCGATACCGTCTCGATTGAAGTCAGCAATATGGACCCTGTTCACTGGCGAATTTAGTGGATAGTTATCTCCAACCGAGAAAACTCTAGAGCCTTGGTTCGATAGGATTCGAATCGACTGAGTATTTCCATCCTCGATGGCGAGATCCAGAGTTGCATTACCATCAAAGTCCCCTGCTCTCATGGACCACAGAAGTCTGCTACCGGTTCTAATTGTCTGCCCGAGCTGAAATGCACCTGAGTGATCATTGTAGAAGATACTAACGAAACCTGAGTTCAAGTCCGTTGTTGCGATATCAATCCAGCCATCATTGTCGTAATCCGCTGTTTCGACTTCTCCCTGTTGCTGAAAAGGGTATACAGCTGAGATACCCATGGTTCCTGTACCATCGTTGGTAAGTATGAACAGTGTGCCGTTGTTATCAGAAACGGCCGCGTCGGCATCTCCATCTCGATCGAAATCCCCTAGGCCAACGTTCCAGACATTGCTGCCTGTGCCAACCAATTGGAATAGAGAAAAGTGGCCTGTGCCATCATTCTTGTAAATGGTCAGCGCATTATTTGCGGTTACAACGGCAAGATCGCGATCCCCGTCGCCATCAAGGTCTGCTGACCGGATCTCAGCGGAATTCGTGCCTTGAATATATGTGGCTTCGACAAAGCCCGTGCCATCCTCATCTAGTACTATGGAGATTCCTCCTGCATTCCAATGCGCTGCGGCGATATCGTCGATGCCATCATTGTTGAAGTCATCTGTGATCATGTAACTCGCGGTGTCGAGCGACAAGCTGCTTAAGTACTCGAATGAGTTACCAACGGTGAATATTGGTGTATCGTTAACGGGCGTGACGGTAACAGTGAACGAACGTGAGGTGGTCGAATTGTCTGCCGTTGTTGATAGCTTTCCATCCACCCCACCATCTTCGACGGTGACCGTGATGATTGAGGAGCCGAATTGATCGTCGATTGGGGTAAATGCGATCGAACCGGTAGTATTTGGAGACGTGTAGGTCACCGTTGGGTTCGGAATGAGTGCTGTGTTGCTACTCGACGCAGTTACTCGCAGGGGTTGAGAGTCAGCACCACCGGCAGTAATGCCAGTGAGATTGACCGTTTGCAGCGTCGTATCCTCCGCGATGGTCAAATCACCAACGGGATCTAGCGTTGGTGGATCGTTGACGGGATTGATGTTGACCGTGAACAACCGATTGAAGGTTAGGTTGTCAGAAGTTGTATTGAGATCATTATCGAGACCAGCGTCTTCGACAGTAACGGTGATGATTGCGGTACCCAACTGATCGGCGACCGGGGTGAATGCGATCAAACCGGTAGTATTTGGCGACGTGAAGGAAACGCTTGGGTTCGGGATGAGTGCTGTGTTGCTACTCGACGCAGTCACTCGCAGGTGTTGGGACTCACCACCACCAGCGGTGATGCCGTTCAAGCTGACTACCTGCTGCGAACTAACTTCGTCAATAAATAAGTCATTGAGTTTAGGCGATAAGCTAACAGCATGAGTAGCCCAGCCGGAGGTGGGGCTGCCAAGCCATAGATTTCCGTTTTGCATGGCAAGTAGATCCATCCACTGGTGGTCTCCGCCCACTCTAGTTCCGAAGTTGTAGTTGTAGAAGCCGTTGTCGCCAAAGCTGGAATCAAAAGATCCGGTCTCAAGCAATCGGCGAATGATGGCTTGGTCCCCATCATTGCTGAGGTAAGAAATCAAGACGCTCTGATCTCGAAGTATTGCTATGCCACTTGCCGATGCAACAAAGTTAGTTGCATAGGCCCTCAAGATTCCATCGGTTCCGAAACCATAGTCCAGATCTCCATTGGCGGTGTAACGAGCTACGAAAACATCGGAGTCTGCTGTGCCGACGACGAGCATACGTCCATATTGATCCACGACGATGTCATCGGATCGCACTTCGCTGCCGAGTCCTAATCTTGTGTCCTTAGAAATGGCCCCATCGGATTCGATTTTCAAAAGAATCGACTGTTTCGGTAATGCGGCTTGGTACTCGCGGCCTGTCTTTACGAAGAACGATCCGTTCGATGATGGAATGACTCTGTTATAGGCGACGCTGTTGTCTCCAGAGTTCCCAAGATCGACCACCAATAGGCCATTGGATCCGAAGGAGGTGTCAACACTGCCGTTTCCATCGAGGCGAAGAACGCCTAATTGCCGCGATTGGTTGACTTTGCCTGCAACTATGATCTGCCCGTTGTCTAAAACCGCAACAGAATCGGCCAGCCCAAAGCTGGGAACGTCATAAATGACCATTCCAGCGTTTCCGAACGTTGTGTCTAGCGATCCGTCTGGGTGCAGTTTTACGATTCCCCAATTATCCTGTCCGTATCCATAATTCGGGTCGCCCACCACCAACATACTACCATCCGCTAACTCGCACATCCCACGTGCAGCATCCGCAGAACCTGGAGCTAGGTCCAGGACGATCCGGCCATTGGAGCCGACTGATGTGTCGCGCGTTCCGTCTTCTCGGAAGACGTCGATCGAGTAGTTCCAAGTACTTTCATTATCGGATCCAGTACTTGTGACAGCGATTCGTCCTCCACTCAACTGGTGTGCACGTGCCCATGCGCCTTGAAGCTGCACCTCTCCCGCATTTCCGAATGCAGCAACAGGTGCCAACGTATCCCCGCCAAGGGTTGGAATTTCGTTGACGAGGAGTCGTCTGGTCTCGAGTTTTTCAATGCAGGGGCGGCGGTAACGGTTGGTGCGTTTCAGATACGCTCGCTTGCGTTGATTGAAACGTGCGGTGTGTTTGTTATTAAGATTACTGCTGGACATGGTGTTGCGACTTTCGGAGGATCTGCAAGTGCTGAGGTGAATTCGAAGGCAGGATGCTTGGCGATGGTGGAAATTGCCTGCCTATTCCACGGAGCGTCCATCCAACGACTCTGTGCCAGAATTCTCGAGAAAAGCCTCCCCTCGAATGGGGGTAGGTCGGGAGGAGAGGGTTGTTTTGACCGTGACTAGTGGCGGGGGATAGCGGGTTTCGGCGTCCAGTTGCCACTTGCTCACACGCGTGGCTCGGATGGGACGCGGAGTCGCTCGCACTAATAATGCATCACATTGGCTATTCGAGGGGGAAAGATTCGCACCCCGATTCTTGATCACGGTGTCTCAGTGTTTCAATCTGGCTGTTGGATTTCCGGTCCGGAAGAAACAAAGAAACACGGAGAATACGGATCCGGTGTTTTGCCCTTTTAATAAAGGCCAAGCTGCTCGCCACTTTGGCTTGCTTTTACCGATTAGTGAAGATTAGTGCCAATTAGTGTTCCCAAACCTACGAACCACTAATCTTCACTAATCCACACTAATCAATTGAGACGATCAAACGCTGGGGGCCAAAATCCTTTGTCCCTCGATTTAGAAACAAACACAGAGTCGCAGAGGGCACCGAGAATCTGGATCTGGTGCCTTGTGCGATTTTTGGAAAAGGCCAAACCGCAACCTGCCTGCCCTTCCTTTCACCGATTAGCGAAGATTAGTGCCAATTAGTGTTCCCAAACCTACGAACCACTAATCTTCACTAATCCACGCTAATCAATTGAGACGATCAAACGCTGGGGGTCAAAACGTTCGCACCCCGATTCGTGTTACCAAGGTGGTCTCTGTGCCTCTACTGTTCCAAAGTCTGACTTGATGCAGCAGGATAGAAATAAACACAGAGAGACAGAGGATACGGAGAATACCTATCCGAAGTTTTGATTGTGACTAGTGGCGGGGGATGGCGGGTTTCGGCGTCCAGTTGCCACTTGCTCACACGCGTGGCTCGGATGGGGTGTAACCGCGGGGGGAATTGGGTGAGAAATACGTGTGGACAGCCGGGATGTTTAGCAAGGATCCACTACGTGTCCTTCGCGTTCTTCGCGCCTTCGCGTGAGATGGATGTGACGTAAACCGGGGCTAAGGCCCGACGGCTGATGGGGACAGGCAGCGGGGGAATATGGGTGAAAAATACGTGTGGACAGCCGGGATCTTTAGCAAGATCCACTAGTTGTCCTTCGCGTTCTTCGCGTCTTCGCGTGAGATGGATGTGACGTAAACCGGGGCTAAGGCCCGACGGCTGATGGGGACAGGCAGCGGGGGAATTGGGTGAGAAACACGTGTGGACAGCCGGGATCTTTCGCAAGATCCACTACGTGTCCTTCGCGTTCTTCGCGTCTTCGCGTGAGATGGGTGGGGGCGTAAACCGGGGCTAAGGCCCGACGGCTGATTATGACAGGATATCGTGGACGACGCGGCCGTGGACGTCGGTCAGT
>CAIYZV010000151.1 GCA_903930765.1 uncultured Pirellula sp. | reverse complement strand
GGCCTGGTTGTACCCCTGTGAACGCTTCGCCTGAACGGTCGCCCGTTCAAACGCATCACTCGGGGCCAAAGTTGATGGCTAATCTCTACTTTGTACGACTCTTTCATTCGCTACTTTCCAACGACTTTGCAGACGCTCCGTACTCGTACTCAGCGCAGCGGTACTCGTACTCGACGGCTGCTATCGGCTGTTCTGGCTTTCTCACTCCCCTCGCTTCTTCCCTCCGCGCAATGTCCGGCCTCCACCCGGGGAGAATCCCGGAATAAGTCCAAGGGGATTCCCAGGCTCGCAATCGTTATCATAGGAGCCTCGCGGCGAAATCGATCCCGCGTCATTTACTCCCTTCAACCCACCACCCGGCAACGCCAATATGCATCTTTCGCTTGCTCTTCAGCCCGTCTTGCGATCTCTTCATCGCCATGTTTTGAACCACGCGATCCAACGGGAAGTTTTGCGCGCAGCGTCATGCATTGCTATGGTTCTTATCATGGCTACCACCGATGTGCGAGCGCAGGAAACGGCGATGGAGGCGGCTCAAGTCTTGTTGAGCCACCGCGTTAGCGATGAGATGAAGACAACAGTCTGCGGTCAATGGAAATCGCATGCGGACCAGGTCTTAAAAATCCTGGTTGCGGATCTACCCATCGGTGACACCGAGGAAGAATACCGCCGCATTCCCTGGATTTGGAAGTTATCGATCGATGCGACACGCAACGAAGAGCAATCGCCAGGAATGGTCGTGAAGCTTCTCGAGCTGGCCACCCCTGCTCGAGCTGAACCGCTGAGGGATTGGCAAGCAGTCGTGATCGGCGGCGCGGTGATCAATGGACTGAGCCTCAATGGACGATGGCCCAACGAGGAACTGAACAGGATCTTGCAAAATGTTCCGCAAACAAAAACACGATTCGATCGCGCGATCCAATTGGCGGTGGCGATGGGACTCGACCCAAACATCCGAACGGGTACGCGGTATGATGCCATCCGTATGGTGGCCTTGAGACCGGTTGAGGAATCGCTTCCTTGGATCCAATCTTTTCTGAAACCCAAGACCGATGATGAACTTCAAATGGGGGCTGTCAGCGCTCTGTCGGACATCCAAGACAACCGCATTGTCGAACCCCTCTTGAAATCACTCGGAACACTCTCCGAAGAAAACCGTAAACTCGCGATCGATGCGCTCCATCGGACTCCCGTCCGAGCACAAGCCTACCAGGTCTTCCGCGAGACGGATCGGCAGCAACGGGCTCTTCAAAACCCATCGGCTCTTCAAAACCCATCGGGCGAAGAAGAGCTCTTCGTGGCGAGACCGTTGACGGTCCCCCATGCATTCACAACGGGCATCGAAGGCCCCGCTGGAGATAGTGACGGGAACATCTATGCCGTGAACTTTGAAGAACAACAGACCATCGGCCGCATGAATGCCTTGGGGCTCGGAGAGGTATTCCTCAAGCTACCGGGAAAAAGCACCGGCAATGGCATTGTTTTTGACCCCGATGGAAACATGCTGATCGCCGACTATGTCGAGCATAAAGTTTGGAAAGTGGAGATGGGATCCAAAAAAATCTCCGTGCTATTCCATGATCCCGCAATGAATCAACCCAATGATTTGGCCATCGCTCCCAATGGAACCATCTACGCCAGCGATCCAGATTGGATGAGCTCGAAAGGCCAAGTCTGGTACATCGATCGGCAAGGAAATGGCCGCGTTGTAGCTGCGGATATGGGGACTACCAACGGGATCGAAGTCAGCCCGGACGGAAAATGGCTCTACGTCAATGAATCGGTCCAGCGCAAGATCTGGAAGTTTGAAATCCAAGCGGATGGGAGCCTCGGTGCTCAACAACTCGTGAAGGAATTCCCAGACCACGGCTTCGATGGTATGCGATGCGACGCCGATGGAAACCTATATGTCACACGCTACGGGAAAGGAACCGTAGTGGTGCTCCGACCATCCGGGGAAATACTTCGAGAGATCGATGTGTTGGGAACGAAACCGAGCAACCTGTGCTTCGGTGGTATCGATGGGCGCACCGTCACCGTCACCGAAGTGGAACACGGCAGACTCGTTCGTTTTCGAACGGAGATTCCAGGCCGCAGCCATCGATTGTTCCCGCGAGCTTGGATCGATGAAGCATGCCGATGGATCGAAGAGGCAGGGAACGAGACTGGGGGGGATACTCGTCCGAACGCCATCACGGATCCCGACTGGATCGTGCAACGCGACTCTATCCGAGACGCTTGGAAAAAGTTTCTTGGGCCGATGCCCGATCGATTATCGACACCACTGACTTGGACCGAGGTGAAGCCGACGGACGATAAAAGTTCAGCTCAATCTCCAAAAAGTGAATCAACAGAAGATGATGTACTTCGTCACCACCTACGCGTTGAAGTTGAGCCCGGGATCTTTATGGATGCAGTCGTGCTGAGACCACGCCGCAATCCGAACCCGGGCAAGCCGATGCCGGGATTGGTCGCGCTCCACCCAACCGTCAAAGAGACCATCGATGAAATCGCTGGCGTACGCAACCAAGGCCCACGCGCGATCGGTTGGCACTTTGCCAAACAAGGCTACGTCGTCGTTTGCCCGAAATGCTTCTTGTGGCAAGACGTTTCGGGATTTCAAGAGGCCGTCGATCGCCATCGAGCGGCTCACCCGAACGCACTCGGAATGGCAAAAATGCTTTTCGACGCTCAGCGAGCCGTCGATCTGCTCGTCGCATTGCCTGACGTCGATCCGAATCGGATCGGAGCTATCGGCCATTCCCTCGGCGCGAAAGAAGTCCTCTACTTGATGGCGTTCGATGAACGGGTACGAGCAGGTGTCGCTAGCGAAGGTGGAATCGCATTTTCCTCAACCAACTGGGATGCCCCATGGTATCTCGGCGAGGCTGACAAAGGCCAGTTGAGCCACTCGCAGTTGCTGGAATTGATCGCGCCACGGCCTTTCTTAATCTTCGGAGGCGAAGATGGACCAGGGGCCGCCGACGGCTCGCAGTCCATGCCGGTGCTTCGCGCTGCCGCCCCCGTTTGGCGAGGTCGACCAAAACCTAGCAGACTCGGTTTCTGGAACCATCGAACTGGCCACGTCTTCGAGGACGAACAGCTCCGCCGTTCCATCGAATGGTTCGACGCCGCCTGGAAATAGTCCGTTTCTGTACGATAAGCCCCCCCCTCGGCTATGGGGTCAGCGAATATTCACAGTGAGGGGGAGTGAGGGGAGTTGAGTACTTTTACTCGACTTCGGGTAGCGTTTGGCGAGGAGAACTCTTCCTTAAGATTCGATCGCTCTAATTTTTGAAGAAATCCTACCCTTAAGGACTGATGGAATTATTGAAAATCGAGATATTAATAGCGTTGCGTGACGGACGCAGTTAGCTTCCCCCCCTCTCTCTGATGAAAGATCTGGTATGGCAATCAATTTATTGGATATGGTCAAGTCGGCGGTTGCCGGCCAAGTTGCGGACCAATTGGGTTCCGCTGTTGGTATCGATAAGAGCAAAGCATCGTCTGCAATCGATGCTGTCGCACCGGTACTGCTCGGTAGCTTGTTGAAGAAGGCTTCGACCCCATCGGGCGCAAGTGATTTGAGCAAGATATTCAAAGAACAAGATACTTCCATCCTTGGTAACCTCGGTGGATTGATCGGAGGAGGTGGTTCTTCTTCCGGAACGGATCTCATGAGCATGGGTGCCAAGTTCCTTCCGATGCTTTTGGGATCGAGCCAAAGCTCGGTGATCTCTGCCCTCGTCAAGCTGTTGGGCTTCAACGATAAGTCCATCACCGGCTTGATCACCATGTTGGCACCGATCGTGATGTCGGTCGTTGGCAAGCAAGCCAAATCGATGGGTGCGCTGGATCCATCCGCACTCACCAGTCTCCTCGGCAGCCAAAGCAACTTGATCAGCAACGCTCTGCCAAAGGAACTTTCTGGTGTTATGGGATTGGCGGATGTGCTCGGCGGGAAAACCAACGCAGCCGTCCAATCCGCAAAGCAAGTAACCCAAGCAACCCAAGAAGCCGCCAACCCGCTCAAGTGGCTCCTGCCACTGGGTGCTCTCGCTCTCCTTGGATTCTTGGGATGGCAATTCCTTAGCGGCAAGCCAGAAGAGAAAGCCATTCAGAAAGTCGATCAGAAGGTTGTAAAGCCTGGCGTGGTTAGCGACGCTGTTGCCGATGTTAAACTGCCATCGGTTCCAGCCCTGCCTGATCTCACCGATATCAAGAAAGGCTTGGATAGTACCTTCGGTGGATTGACCCAAGCGCTCGGCGGGATCACCGATGTGGACACAGCCAAGGGTGCTCTCAGCAAGATCGAAGATGCCGCTAAGGCCTACGAAGGACTCGGAATCGACAAGCTGCCTGCTGCAGCACAAACGGGCTTGGGATCATTCATCAAGCCTTACGTCAACGGTCTCAAGGAACTGCTCGAGAAGCTCTACATCATCCCAGGTGTCAAAGATGTCATCGAACCAGCTATCGGTCCGATGCTGACCACGGTAAGCAAGTTGGTTGGCTAACGCTTTAGAGCGACGGAAATCGTACGTCGTTTGAACAATCGCAAGGGTTCGTGCCTCACTTCAGGCACGAGCCCTTTTTTCGTATCATAGGCGCGTTGTATTAGACACTATGTCTTGTGGCACGTTTCTGGGAATGAGCAACCAATCCGAATGAGTATTGAAAGTGGCGAGATTTTTCAATCGTGGAGTTTGTATTCCCGCATCGTGCATTGCAACTGGATGCGCCACCGCGAAATGAACGCGGCCATCGATCGATCCATTTCGAGATTAGCACAACCGATCCGAGTCCTCGATCTGGGATGCGGCGATGGGGCGATGGCATGCGCTGGACTCCATCGATACGACGTCGCTCAGTATGTCGGTGTGGATCTCTCGGAGGATGCGCTGCGATTGCTCGCAGAAAGAACGGGTCCCGGTACACGCCACTCGCAAACGGTATCCAGGGATCTTGAGGACTGCACTGTTGATACTAAATCTGGCGATAGCCCAGGCGAGGCTATCCACAAGCGACTGCTCGCCGGCGACATGAAGGTGGTATTGAACAGCTTACCTGCGGCCGGTTTCGATGCCGTAATCGCGAGTTACTCACTGCACCATTTTTCGACCCAATCCAAACAAGACCTCCTAGATCAAGTGGTTCGGGTCCTGATGCCGTCCGGTGTTTTTATCTGGATCGATATCGCTCGCTGCGACGATGAGGACCGCGATGGATTCCTCGCTAGGCTCCATGAAGAAGTCCGCCGTAATTGGGTTGGGATGCCACTCGATGAGCAAACCGATGCGATCGAGCATATACGCAGTTGCGACTTTCCTGAAACCGCTTCGTGGATGGAATCCGAGTGGCTCGCGCGAGGAGGAGCCTCCGTCGAATGCTTATTCCGAGATCCGTTCTACGGCTGCTGGGCCATGCATAGAACGAATAGCGAGAGGCAAGCTTTGAATTAAAAACCGCGACGATCGTACGATCGCGGTGGAGCGTACAAAGGTTGCGGCGAACGCGCTTCGCGGTACGACGGAGCTATTGGATAAGTTGTTGCTGGGTAGGTTGTGGTTGGATAAGCCGGAACCGTGACCACTCCCGGTGCTGCAGTTCCCGATGCCACCGGCACGCCGCCTTGCATGGCGGTGATCACATAATCGCTTACCCCTTCCTGACTCAACAAGATCACATCGTTGACGTCAGGACGCGATGCAACACCGTTGGTTTGGATATGGGAAACGATCACGGTATCGCTGACGCCGCTACGGGTCATGTTGATAACCTCGGCCATCGTTACCGGGCGACGCGTCGTGGTACGCGGAGCAGGGTTTGCGCGATAGCCATCCCGGTAGACTGGAGGTGCACCGTATACCGGCGATGAATAGACGATGGTCGGTTGACCGGCGTATCCATACGGCGTGTGATGGTAGTACGCTTGTTGCTGCTGATAGGCGCGCTGTTGTTGCAAGTTTCGATCGCGCTGGTTCCCCATCAACCCACCTGCCACGGCACCCACGGCACCGCCGATCAATACACCTTCGGCCGTCTGCTTTTTGTGGTTGTGACCAATCACCCCACCGATCGCGGCACCGGTTAAGCCTCCGACCACCGCTCCGGTCCGTGTGTTCTCTTGGGCGAATCCTTGAGAGACCGGACCGTTCGGGCCAATCGCTGTGGGCAGAATCGTCGCGGCGGCGATCGCCGCGCGGATCGCAAAAAACCTCACCCCGCGAGCTCGCGAAAATCCAAAGTGTTTTAGGGTCCAAAGCGTCATGGTTTTCACACCGATCTCATTCACCCAGTTTTCCCAACGCGATTCCCAAGCTTCTGGAACGATTGCTAGCAAAAGCTTG
>CAIYZV010000150.1 GCA_903930765.1 uncultured Pirellula sp. | reverse complement strand
CGAACTTCAAATAGGCGAGAAAGGTGTCATTGTCGACGTCGCTGGCTCCGACAATGTCGCAGCGAGACTGCTCGAAATGGGACTTCTTCCGGGAGAAACGATCGAAGTGATCGGTCGTGCACCTATGGGCGACCCGACTGAGTACTCGGTCGTCGGCTATCGGATCAGCCTTAGGAAAGTAGAATCGGCCCGGGTTCAAGTCGACAAAGCATCATGAAACAAACCCCTGCGACGGTCGCTCTGATCGGCAACCCAAATACGGGCAAAAGCAGTTTGTTCAATGCCTTGTGTGGCAGCAAGGCTCGCGTTGGCAACTATCCCGGCGTTACCGTCGAGCATAAAACGGGTCGCATGATCCCGTTGGCTAAGGCAGAGCTTTCAGCCCATGCCGGTTCCAACCCCAAGCCGGCCAACCCCGATTTCAGCAATGAACTCGGAAGCCGCGAGATCGATATTGTGGATCTCCCCGGCACCTACTCGTTGGCTGCACGCTCCGCGGATGAAGCAGTTTCGGTCGACGTACTTTCTGGGAATATGCCCGGTGTCAGACGCCCCGATGCGGTCGTCGTGATTATCGATGCGACCAACATCGAACGCAATCTGTATCTGTTCAGCCAAGTCATCGAATTGGGACTTCCGACAATTTTGGTATTGAACATGTGGGATCGCGTGGAACCCACAGGCATCACCGTTGATATCCCCAATCTCGCGAGAGGATTAGGTGTCCCGATCGTTTGCACTTGCGCCTCCAAACGCTCCGGCATCGATCTGTTGCGACTCGAGATTCATGCTGCCGTGGGAGCTTTGGCCCCAACCGCCAAGCCGAGCCCTGACACTCCATCGACTTCGCAGCTTGAACCAACAATTCCGACTCCCTCCGAGTACGCGAGCGCTGGTTTCCCAGACGCCTTCCGAACCGAAGTCGAATCCTTGGGCAATTGGCTACGCGGCGCTGGCGTTTCGGTCGATCCCTTCCAAGTCCAACGATTGCTGATCGACGATGCGGCTGGATTATCGCATCGCGTGATCCCGGAGGCTCTCTCGAAAGACTTTACGGAGCAATTGACCGTCGCCAAAGCACGGCTGGCAGACGCCGGGGTATCTGGCCCCCTGTTTGAGACTCGCGCTCGTTACGGATGGATTAAGAAAAAAACATCCGGCTTGATCAGTCGATCGGCATCCCTACAGAAGACGAACAGCGATTGGATCGATCGATGGCTGACCCATCGTTGGTTCGGGCTCTTCTTTTTCGTGGCGATCATGTTTCTCGTGTTCCAATCGATCACCTTGGTGGCAAGCTGGCCGATGGCTTGGATCGATGACGCTCAAAACTGGCTCGGCACAACCGTCGAAGGTTTCCTGGCCCCCGGCCCACTGCGCAGCCTGATTGTCGATGGTGTCATCGCCGGCGTTGGCTCAGTCATCATCTTCCTCCCACAAATCGCGATCTTGTTCTTATTCATCGCAATCCTCGAGGATTGCGGCTACATGTCGCGAGCAGCGTTCGTGATGGACAAATTCATGTCTTCCATCGGCATGAGCGGCAAATCCTTCCTTCCGCTAATGTCTTCGTTCGCATGCGCGATCCCTGGCATCATGGCTACTCGAACCATCGATAACCGCAAGGACCGAATGGTGACACTCCTGGTCGCACCTCTGATGAGTTGTTCCGCCCGATTGCCTGTGTACGTGCTGATGGTCTCCGCCTTCGTACCGGACCTGCGTTATGCAGGAGGCTGGCTAAGCCTTCAAGGGTTTGTGCTCTTTGCAATGCAGTCCTTGGGGGCGCTGGTTGCCATCCCCGTGGCCTGGCTGCTCAAACGGTTCTTCTTCCAAGGCGAAACATCGACCTTCATTATGGAATTGTCGAGTTACAAATGGCCTAGCTGGCGCGTCATCGTCGCTCGCGTTTGGGAGCGTGTCCTTTCGTTCATTTCGCGCGCAGGGACCCTGATCTTTATCACCTCGGTCTTAGTCTGGGCGGCAGCCTACTTCCCGCTGAGCCACGCGACGGTCGACAAATCGTTCACCGAACTCGAGGCATTGCGACTCGCCCCCGACAGCAACGCAGACTCGATCGCCCAACTAGAAGACTCCATCAATCGCGAACGAAGCCGCTTGATCGAAGGGAGTTTCCTCGGTGTCGCCGGCCACGCGCTCGAGCCGATCGTCAAGCCGCTCGGTTGGGACGGCAGAATCGGTATCGCTGTCCTCGCTTCCTTCCCCGCTCGAGAAGTGATCATCGCTACGCTCGGGACGATTTATGCACTGGGCGGCGAAGCCACCGAGGAACACGATGGCTTGAAGTCGCAAATGCGGGCGGCAACGTGGCCCGATGGCTCGCCCGTTTTTACGCTGGCGACCGCGTTATCGATCATGGTCTTCTTTGCTTTGTGCGCGCAATGCGCCTCGACCCTGATGACGATCCGCCGAGAAACCAACTCATGGCGATGGCCAATCTTTTCGTTTGCTTACATGACCACACTGGCCTACCTAGGTGCAATGCTGACGTACCATTTGGTCAAGCTGTGGCAGTAGTTTGTGGTTACAATCTTAGGACCACGTCACTGACCCCAAACAGATCTTCTCACTGACAGATCCGATCCCACCGTATCCCGAACCGATACCACCGTATGCCAGACGTCCCCCCTGAATCCGAACCAAGCTCAGGGGCCCAACCGGCCGCGGTACCAAACCTCGAGGTACAGCCTCGCCCGTCGAATCTAGCGACCGACTATCCCGAGTTTCGACTGCTGATGGGAGCGCACGCGTGCGCCACGATGTGCACCCGTATTCTGTTTTTTTGGGCCCCCTTTGCGATCGCTAAGGAATATCCGAACGAACCTCTTTACTTGGGGCTGCTCGGCTTGGTCCAAGCCATCCCGGCGTTGAGTCTGGCAATTATCGGTGGCTATGTCGCGGACAAATTCGATCGAAGGAATCTGCTCCGTTCCACGTTGACGCTGCAGCTTCTTTCGGCCTGCGGAATGGCGGGCGCATCATACCTGACCGGTTCCTCGATGCTCCTCGCGATCTTCGTTTGTATGTTCTTCCTGGGAGTAGCCCGCGGGTTTGCCGAGCCGACCATGCCGAGCTTAGAAGCCCAAATTGTCCCTAGGCTTGCCGCCGTCAGCGCTGCAACATGGACCACGATCGTATGGCACGCGTGCGCTGTCTTTGCACCACTTCTCGCCGGAGCCTTGGTGCAATACATAGGTAACTTATCAGCGTTCCTATGCAGCATCGCCTTCGCAGCTGGAGCCCTGGTATTCATTTCGAAAGTCGGTGCAAAACCCTTGCCGAGTAGATCGGCTCCACCCTCCTCGCAGTCGGCCAAAAACGAGTCGGTGCTCGAATCGATTTCCGCCGGATGGAGGTATGTTCTGGGGCGTCAGATCCTGTGGAGCTCGATGGTGCTCGATCTTTTTGCCGTTCTCTTCGGCGGTGCGATTGCGATGCTCCCGCTCTATGCCGAACACATCTTGCACATAGGCCCGGTCGGGCTCGGCGCACTCAGCGCGGCCCCGATGCTGGGAGCTTTGACCTGCGCCATGATGTGTATCCGATTCCCACCTCGCGCTTACGCCGGAAAAATCCTTCTCAGCAGTATCTTTGGATTCGGCCTGTGCATGATCGTCTTTGCTCTCTCCAAAAACTTTTATCTTTCCTGCGCCGCGTTGTTCCTCAGCGGTGTGCTCGATGGCGTGAGCGTGGTCATCCGAAAATCGATCCTGAGGCTTTATTCGCCGGATCACATGCGAGGCCGCATCGCAGCGGTCAACTCGGTTTTCATTGGAGCCTCCAATGAATTGGGAGAACTGGAAAGCGGTGTTGCGGCTCACTTGTTGGGTTTGGTCCCAAGCGTCTGGCTCGGTGGATTAACCACCCTGGTCATCGTCGTGTCGGTGGCCATCTTTGGCAAAGACGTGCGCGAGTTCGACATGCGCCGAATTCACAACGACGAAGAACCGCATTCATAGAAAGCTCCTGCAGCAGACCGAGCGATTATGGTTGTCGCGCGAGAATCGAGTCTCGGTTGCAATTGCTCGCAGAGCCATGCCGCTTGATCGTCGTCGTGCGCAATCGCGAAGACCGTCGGCCCCCAACTCGATTGCCCAACCCCTTCGAATCCCATCCGTTGCAGCATCGCGATCGTGCTTGCAATTCGTTCTGATCGGTAGATTCCCCCTTGAAGCGGTCGGAACACCTCGCCCGCCATCGCACCATAACGCCCGATGGCTCGACTCGCTGTTCCCCAATCCTGCGCCCCCATGGCGGGCAAGAGTTCTTCGCGCACGGCTCGAAGCATCTGTTCGCGAAATCGATTGGGCTGCTTAGCGCACTCGTGGAACATTTCGACTTCCCTATCCCCCGATTCTCCAACATACGATCGATCGCAAACGAGGACCACTCGCCAGGAACTCGGGAATGGAACCGTCGAGGTTCGTTGAATCGTCGTTCCATCTGGGGCTGAATCCGCTCCGAGGTCGAGCACCATCCCGCCGCTGAGGAATCCTTGGAGTCCGATGTACGATCGCTTGCCCCGTTCCGCGCGACTTGCCAAGATTGCGATGTCCTCAAACAAGGAGGAAACGGAAGCGGTGATAGGGTCGCTAGTTACCATCGATTCACGACCCGCCGATCGGGAAATGCAGGACTCTGCCGCCGCGAGCAAGGCGGCGACCGAACAGGCGAACTGGGTTCCTGACCCCAATCCCACATGGGCTTCCGGAGCATGAAACACCCGGATCTCTTGCACGGGAATCCCTGGGAGGGTTATGCCTGGGAGGGGGAGTGTGGAGGTCGCCAACTGGGCAAAGCGGTGCCGGAGTACCTGCCGGACTCGGCCCTTCCAATAATCGGTGGCATCGATGCGAACCTCGTCGATGCTTTCCACAATTCCGGTCCGACCAGAGAGGATG
>CAIYZV010000149.1 GCA_903930765.1 uncultured Pirellula sp. | reverse complement strand
GGCGATCATCTCGATTCTTTGCTTGGGTTACGCCTGGATTGCTCTAGACGCTGGGTCTAGCCGGATAAGAGTGTTTCGAGGAAACTATGCGGTTATCCGATCCGAATTTCGCCGATCGCAACCCAGTCCATGAATGAACCCAATCGATGAATGAAGAGGACGCATACGCTTTTGCGCTCAAGGCCACGGCGTACCACGAAGCTGGCCACGCGGTTATGGCGTTGTTCCTCGGCCGTCCCATCGACAAAGTCACGATTTCTCCTGGCAAGTCCGCGATAGGTGTCGAACGATTAGGGGCGTGCCATATCAAAAAAGGGCGAGGCAAGGGCTCAAAGGATTGGCTTGAGGATGAAGTGATGATCCTGCTGGCGGGGATGGTCGCAGAATCACAAATTACGGGTCAGTACTGCGCAGCGGGAGCCGCTCAAGACCTTCGGTTCGTGCGACGTTTTTTGCAATCGAGGGCTGAGGGAGAACGCCAAGTCGAGCGGCTAGAACGAAGATTGTTGAGCAAAACGGAGAACCACTTGAGCGATCGCGCACTCTGGTCAGCCATCGAAAAGATCGCGGCTGAGTTGCTCAAGAACCAGACGATCAGCGGCCGAGCCGCCCGCCATCTCTTCGACGAAGCGAACGTGACTGAGAAGCAGCGCTGACGCTGAGGGATCCGATGTGTTCGCTTCGCGAACATAAATCCGAGCCACGCGTGTAAGCAAATGGCAACTGGACGCCGGCCAACATTTTATCTCACGCGAAGGCGCGAAGAACGCGAAGGATTTACTGTTCACGCATGCCCCTTCGCCGTAGAACCATGGCCCCGGTTTATGCCCGCAGGCCACTCACCCCTGGGTGGATCTTCCCCTTCGCGCCTTCGCGTGCAACGGATCGGTTTTTACACACCACCCACTCGCCCCGTGCATCCTCCGCGGCACCATCCGAGCCACGCGTGTGAGCAAGTGGCAACTGGACGCTCGAACCCGCTTTCCTCCGACACTAGTTGTGAGCAAAACATCCGCACCAGCGACTCCAATGTCCCTCCACCCGGCGCTCACGCTGAGGGCTCCGATGTGTTCGCTCCGCGAACACAAATCCGCGTTTTGCGAACGCAAATCCGAGCACCCGTGTCGCCTAACAAGCTTCCTGGCACGGCTAAACCTCCGCTAACTTGTTTCCTTGTCGCCTGCCGGTCCTTTGATCAACAATTGTTATGGCCACTTCAATGGTCTCTCTCACGACCTTCAATCTCAGCAATTCTTTCCTTCAGTCGAGCCAGTTCACTTTTAAGGGATTCATTGGAATCGGATAAGATGCTCGGTGCACTCGGTTCACGCTGCAACGAATCCTGAACATGCCTCTCGTTCTCGACACTCGGCTCGTCGCGCGACATCGCAGCCAAACCGGCGCCGACCACGGCTCCGACAACCCCACCGATTGCGGCGAAAAATAATCCAAAAACGATTCCGAAAAAAAAATCCAGCAGTCCGAGTATTGGGCCAAAGGGTGTGCCCTCCGGGCCATTTTGAGCCCGCTCGATGCTATAGAGCATCGACAAGTACCCACTGATAACTATGCCGATTAGGAAACCTCCAATGCCCCCGCATAAGCTTCCTAGGATCGCTTTGCTCAGTCTGTTAGCCACGGACTACCCCTCAATAAAAGTTTTAAAAAAACTGAGTCGCTACTTGCAAGCCTTGGGAAAACGGGACAGATCGATATCCAATTCTAATGCCTAGAAAAACTACATATTCACCAACATTGAACATTTCGACTCCACAGCCATACTGTTCCTTCTAGAACCCAAAAGTTATCGATAGGCAAGTATTCGACGACGGCGGCGCGTCGTGCCATGATGAACCACGGTTGGTTCGTTTACGCGGATATTTGAGGTTATTCTCCAGCGATTGGCCATGGGGCTACGGAGGTGCGCGCTGCGTAGGCTTCGTAGAGTTTCGTCAATTCAGCGACCATTTCGGGATTGGTCTTTGCGAGATCGTTTCGCTCGGTGCGATCCTTCGATAGGTCGTAAAGTTCCCATGGCCCCTTATGCTTGGCCACGAGCTTCCAGTCCCCACGACGCACAGCCCTATTCCCCTCGTGCTCCCAATAAATTGCTTCTCGCTCGATCGCTCGATCGGAAAATGCAGGGACGAGACTTTTCCCTTCGAGCGGGATTGAATCGCTGGGGTAGGTGGCTTTGCCTAAATCCACCAACGTCGCTGCGATATCGATCAGATGGCTCGACTGGCGCCTTAGTTCTCCGCGTTGCGAGATCCCTTGCGGCCAGTGGACGATCAACGGTGTGCTGATTCCACCCTCATGCACCCAGTGTTTGTATTCGCGCAACGGAGTATTCGAAACATTCGCCCAGCCTTGTCCGTAGGCAACATAAGTATCCTCACCGCCCGGCATGACTTTGGGCCCCATGCGAACAGGAAATCCGTCGCGGGTTTGGCTCGGGGTGCTCCCTGCTGTAGCGAAATCGGTTGGCTTCATCGCTGGAAGTGTCGGTGCATCGGGCCGTAGGATATTGGGATGATTCTTGTTCCCCGTTCTACCGGTTCCCTCGGCGCATCCTCCGTTGTCTTGCATGTACATCACCACCGTGTTCTCAAAGCACCCCGACCTTTTCAATTCCCCGATCACGTTGCCGATGCCTTGATCCATGCGGTCCACCATAGCCGCGTACACCTCCATGCAAGCCGACTCCCATTCTTTGTTATCGACCTTGTCCCAATTCCCTACACCCGTAGGCAACGGCTCCGATGGATCAATAATTCCTAACGAAACCGCTTTTTCATAACGTGCCTTGCGGATCGGGTCGTATCCGGAATCGTATCTCCCATCGTATTTAGCAATATCCTCGGGAAGAGCGTGCATCGGCCAGTGTGCGGCCGTGTATGCAACGTAAAGCAAGAAGGGACGATTGGGTTCCTCCGTGCGGTGCTCTCGAATGAAACGCACGGCATGATCGGAGATGGCGTCGGTGTAGTAATACGTGTCGGGGGTGTACTCGGGATCCGCGAACGGAGAGATCATCGTGTTGTCGCGAACGAGTGAGGAGGGATCAAAGAAGCTACCCGCCCCATGGATCGTGCCATAGTAACGGTCGAACCCTCGCTGGCACGGCCAATTATGTTTGGGACCATCCGCACTTGCGTGACGCGTGACGTGCCATTTTCCAGTCGCATAGCTGCGATAACCGGCTGGTTTAAGCATCTCAGCAAGGGTTTTGCACGAGTTGTTCAAATTGCCACGATAGCCTGGAATTCCCTTGTCCTCCATCATGTGTCCTACGCCCGTTTGATGAGGATAGAGACCCGTCAAGAGGCTCGCCCGCGTTGGGCAGCAGCGAGCGGTGTTGTAAAACTGAGTGAATCGCAGACCGTTCGCGGCCAATGCGTCCAAATTGGGTGTATGGATTTCGCCCCCGTAGCAACCGAGGTCGGAAAACCCCATATCGTCGCTGAGGATGACGACGAAGTTTGGACTTGAGGGCTCGTTGAATCCGTATGCTGCAACCCCGGACAAAAACGCATACGCAGCCACGAACAGGTAACTCGGTCTACAAAGCATCTCAGTTGCCTTTGCCGTCAATGGTGTTTAAAAAAGTATCCAGTTCATGGATCGATTCGGCATCGAGTTGATACTCGAGTGCGCCCGCGATTCCGGCGACTTGTTCGGGAGAGCGTATCCCAACGATTGCAGCGGTCACCGCCGGGTTCTTGAGGACCCATCCAATCGCAACTTCACCGGGTGACCGGCCGACGTGGGCCGCAATCTGCGTTACTTTGTCCACGATCTTCAGATTGCGACTCAACAAGGGCTCTTGAAAGAACGCGCTCCGAGTTCTCCAGTCGTCGCTTGGAAGGTTAGCCACGCGTTCACGTGTCATGCTTCCGGTAAGCATCCCAGAACCCATCGGCGAATAAGCGATCACACCGATCCCGTTGGCATGCACATAAGGTAGTGTCTCCGCTTCGACCTCACGCCGAATCATGGAATAGGGAGGTTGCAGCGAAGTGATCGGCGCGATCGCTGCGGCTCGCTTCATCTGCGATGCATTGAAGTTCGAGACACCGATCCACCTAACTTTGCCTTGCCGTTGGAGTTCCGCAAGCGCTCCCCACCCCTCTTCGATATCCTCGTCGGGTTCCGGCCAATGGATTTGATACAGATCGATCGTGTCGACTTGCAGTCGTCGCAAGCTGTCCTCGCACTCGCGAAAGATCGAATCGCGTTTGAGAACCTTGATAATTTGTCGATCGGCCGTCCATGCGCGTTCGCACTTCGTGAAGACGTAAGGCTTATTTCCAGGGTGGGTTTTGATCGCCTCGGCGACCACTTCTTCGGAATGCCCAAGCCCGTACACAGCCGCGGTATCGATCCAATTCATACCAACGTCGAGGGCTGCATGGATCGACCGAATGCTCACTTGGTCGTCTTGATCGCTCCACGAAAACGCCCAGCCTCCACCGCCGATCGCCCACGCGCCGATACCGATCGGAGAGAGTTTGAGGTCGGATTGCCCTAATGTCTTCAAGTCCATAGAATCTCCAAAGTCCGAGGGAAGAAAAGCTGCTGAATCGTACTCTCTTTCGCCAGAATTTGAATCTGGCTTGCGATGCGAAAAGGGGTCGACGAAATGGCCGTTAACAAACAGACACTTTGGAGGAGCGGCGGAGACGCTCTGGTTTCACTCTTCCGACACAGCCCTCGTTTTTACGCGGAATTGTCCAACGCGGGGACTCTTTCGCTGAGCGGCGAGCAAGCAGCAGACCTCAATTTCGCGATTATCAAGGATGGACCGAACGCTGCTCGATGCTTAAGGAAGTTCTTCCAGTCCTCGGTGGAAATGGATTGTCCTTGCATGTTTCTTCTGGAGCATGGCGGATCCGAGGAATTGGCGGCAGTCGCAAAGGAAATTGGATTGACCTTTGCAGCGACTGTGCCATTGATGGCATGTGAACGACCTCAGTATCACGTATCGAATCAAGATTTGACAATTCGGCGAGTGACCAATTCCGACGATTTACAGGCTTCTCAATCGATTATTGCCAAGACCTTTTCTCTTGCCCAATTCGCTGTAGAAAACGTTTTTTCTGAAAAATTCGCCGAACAACACGATGTCGATGTTTTTGTTGCGTATGAAGGGGATGTTTCGGTTTGCACGGTACAAGCAACCCACCATGGTTCCGAGGTGGGCATTTGGTGCATGGCGACCGACCCAGAGCATCAACGACGCGGCTTTGGACGAGCAACGCTCGAATACGCATTGAAGGACCTTATGGATCGAGGTGCAACCTGCTTCTACCTGTTTGCTACCCAGGCGGGACGGCCTCTCTATGAGTCTGTTGGGTTTGAGCAAATGGATATCGGGGCGATCTGGCTGAGTGGAACGTCATCCCAAGTCGGGTAAGTCGATGTCCGCTTGAGCATCTTCATAGACCGTCAGCGATTAAGCGAATCCGACGATTGCGAGATAAGTTCCCGCGGCCAATGCGGCGCCTAGCAATGGACCAACCACGGGTACCCAAGCGTATCCCCAATCGCTGTCCCGCTTCCCAGGTATAGGGAGGATTGCATGGACAATGCGAGGCCCGAGATCGCGAACGGGATTGATCGCATAGCCAGTCGTACCTCCCAGGGATAAACCAATGCCAAATACCAACAGCCCGACCGGAAGGAGTCCAAGCGTCCCAAGACCTATTTTGGTCTCTGGAACTCCAACAATCATCAGTTTACCCTCCGGAATCATGGGAGAAGTTTCCAAGCTTGGAGCCACCATTAGGAAGATCGGAAGGATCAATGCGTACGTCCCGATCGCTTCGCAGATCAACGATTGCGTGTGATTCCGGATGTTGGCACCTGTGCAGAAGCAAGCCAATTTGTCATCGCTACTCTCGGTTGCTACGAAATGCTGAAAATAAAAGATATAGACTAAGAAGGCTCCGAAGATGGCGCCGAGCAATTGTGCAATTGCATATCCTAACGCTGCGATTGCGCCTGTTTTCCCCGCAATCAGCATCGCCAATGTTACGGCCGGGTTGAGGTGAGCGCCGCTATATTTCTCAGCGCAAAACGCACCGACGAATACCGCGATTCCCCAGCCTGCAGAGATCACGATCCACCCGCTGCCGTGCCCCTTGGTCTTTGCGAGCAACACGTTGGCGACAACCCCGTTTCCAAACAAAATCAATAACGTCGTTCCGATAAACTCTGCAAGATATGGGGACATGGCTCCACCTCGATTCCTTTATTTAGATGCGATACGATTCGAGTAGTTTTTGAAAGTCTTGTAGTTGCTGCTCCACCCAATCCGATCCACGATGCAATTCCCTGGCCATAATGCTCGCCACCGCCGGTGCGGCGATTTCGGCTTGTTGGGTATCCAGCGAGAGCAGACGGCAACGTCGTGCGAGAACGTCCTCAATGGTGCGCGCCATCTCGTGGCGTACCGCCCAGACGACTTCGGCTTCCCGCAGATTGTACCCATCGTCGAGAATCGGCTTTCCAAACTGTGGATTGGAAGCAGCGAGTGTCTCGAGCGCGATTCGATCGCTTCCGTAGACATCCATAGGCAATTCATGCCCATCGGGCCGATCGTTTGCTTGGTAGCCATGGAGACGAAGCGTCGAGGTAATGCATGGAGAATAGCGGAACTTTGCGAGCGATGCGGCACGATTCACGCAGTCCTCAGCCATATGTCGAGCGGTTGTCCATTTACCACCGGTGATCGTGATCATGCCCGAGGGCGTGATCTCAATCGTATGGTCTCGTGAAAGCTTCGATGTGTTACGCCCTTTTCCCTTTTGGCTTACTAAAGGACGGATGCCGGTGAAGAGGCTTCGAATGTCGGCTAGGGTCGGTTTACGAATCAAGTACTGCCCTGCTGTCGAGAGCAGAAACTCGATCTCTTCTCTCAACGCGCGCGGCTCTTCGACCGGTCGTTCGATCGGTGTGTCCGTGGTACCCACCACGACATGATCATGCCATGGAATCAGAAAAATCACCCGGCCGTCCGAAGTCTTTGGGACAATCACTGCGGTATTTCCTCGAAGAAAATCCCGCGAAAGAACGATGTGGACACCTTGGCTGGCCGACACCATCGGCTCATTGGTGGTGGAATCCAATCGCCTTACCTCGTCGACAAACGGGCCTGTTGCATTGACCAAACATCGCGACTTCAACGGGTGCGTAATTCCGGTTTCCAAGTCGCGAACGAGGACTCCATCGATTTTTCCATTGGCATCCTTAGAAATCGATTCGACATTCGCATAGTTTAAGACTGCGGCGCCGTGCTCGGTGGCGGTTTGTAAAATGTTGATCAGCAGCCGAGCGTCATCGAATTGTCCATCGGAGTACAGGACACCGCCGCGGGCTTTTTGGGGAGATAGGCCAGGAGCCAGCTTCATGCATTCCGAGGGTGTTAGTCCGCGTGCTCGATGGAAACCACTTGCGCCGGCAAGAAAGTCGTACACGAAAAATCCGATTCGGTACCAGCATTTCTCAAAGATGTTTTTACACGGTACAACGAACGACAATTCGTGAACAACATGCGGAGCGTTTTGTCGGAGGAGGGTCCGTTCGCGTAGAGCTTCGCGAACGAGGCTGATGTTGCCTTGGGCCAAGTACCTCACCCCACCATGGACGAGTTTCGTTGACCGGCTTGATGTCCCTTTCCCGAAGTCCGACCTCTCGAGCAACGCGACGCTGTAACCGCGGCTGGCGGCATCTAATGCGACACTCGCTCCTGTCGCACCACCCCCGACGACCACCATGTCCCAAAGAAAATCGGGATCCGCTTCCATGCGATGCAGAGATCTCGCGCGGTCCATTACACCGTGGCTACCGTGCGTCACGCGTGCTTCTCCCAGTCTCGCGATCGACTGAGCGCGTCGAGCCAACGCGAACGTTTCTCGAAGGCTAACGCTTCATCCATCTGGGGCTCGAAAATCCGGTCGGCCTTCCAGATCGACTGGATCTCATTCTCGTCTTTCCAGAATCCGACTGCGAGTCCCGCGAAATATGCGGCACCTAGGGCTGTCGTTTCGATGACTTGAGGGCGAACAACGGGGCAACGCAAAATGTCCGCTTGGAACTGCATCATAAGATCGTTAACGCATGCTCCGCCATCGACTCGCAGTTCTTGGATTCTAAGTCCACTATCCTTTTCCATCGCTGTTAACACATCGGCCACTTGGTAGGCGATGCCATCGAGTGCGGCCCGCGCCAGATGCGCAGCGGTAGTGCCACGGGTGATACCGACGATGGTTCCCCGAGCATAGGCATCCCAATGAGGTGCGCCCAATCCCGCAAAGGCAGGGACGAGATAAACGCCATCGCTATCGGGCACCTGGGCAGCTAGTCGTTCAACATCCGCCGAGGATTGAATAATTCCAAGTCCGTCGCGCAGCCACTGCACCGTGGCACCGGCGATAAATACACTTCCTTCGAGTGCATAACAGGCCCTCTGGTTTGCGGTCCGCCATGCAACACTAGTGAGAAGTTTCTGTTTTGATGCTTGAGGCTGATCGCCGATGTTCATCAGCATAAAGCAACCAGTCCCATAGGTGTTCTTTGCCATCCCATGCTTGGTGCAATTCTGACCGAAGAGGGCGGATTGCTGATCCCCGGCGGCACCGCCGAGTACGATTGATCCACCGAAAAGTTTCGGATCGGTGGTTCCATAGTGTTCGCTTGTCGGTCGGATCTCAGGCAGGATGGACCGAGGAATGTTCAACAACTGCAATAATTCTTCGTCCCACTGCTCCGTGCGAAGATTCATCAGCATCGTGCGCGATGCATTGCTGACGTCGGTGATGTGAAGGGTGCCACCGCTGAGGTTCCAAAGGAGCCAACTATCGATCGTACCAAAAGCCAGTTCGCCTCGATCGGCTCGCTCGCGTGCACCTGGAACATTGTCGAGCAACCAACGAATCTTGGTACCGGAGAAGTAAGCGTCGACGACCAAGCCTGTTTTTTCGGCGATGCGGTCGGCATGTCCTGCTTGGCGAAGTTGATCGCACAACCCAGCAGTTCGTCGGTCTTGCCAAACGATCGCATGGGCGATCGTTTGGCCGGTTCTTCGATCCCAAATCACCGTGGTTTCTCGTTGGTTCGTGATCCCGATGGCAGCGATATCACGGGCCTTCAAATTCGTCTGGGATAAGACCGTTTGTGCCACATCGAGTTGGCTGGTCCATATTTCGTTTGCGTCGTGCTCTACCCAACCACCTTGTGGGTAGTACTGTCGAAATTCTTTTTGCGAGACACCGAGGATTTTTCCCGAGTGGTCAAAAACGATGGCGCGGGAACTCGTGGTGCCTTGATCGAGAGCGAGGATAGCGCGCATGGTGCCGGCTTTCTCGAGAAGTAGATAAGATCGATGGGAGAGAAATCGAACTGTGATGGTAGCGTACGCGATACCCCGCGCCCACACGGGGCGACCGAAGAGGTGCAACCGCCGATATGAAGACTAGGCCGATATGAAGACTAGGCCGATAGAGATAATAGGCCGATAGGGACTAGGTTGTAGCCATGTTGGCAATCAGTCCGGCGATGTAGCCACCCTTGAACCCTGCGTCGATATTGACGACGGTGACGTTGGCGGCGCAGCTGTTGAGCATGCTGAGCAAGGCTGCGATTCCCCCCATGTTGGCGCCGTACCCGACGCTGGTTGGGACCGCGATGACCGGACACGCGACGTGGCCAGCAAGGGCGCTGGGCAATGCGGCTTCCATCCCTGCTACGCAGACGACCACGGTGCTGGCCCGAAGTTCTGGGACACGGGCCAACAAGCGATACGGGCCCGCCACTCCTACGTCTTGGATGATTCGGCAGGCGACACCCATCCATGCCAACGTTTCGCATGCTTCCATCGCAACCGGTTCATCGGTGGTGCCAGCGGTAACGACCGAAACGACGGCCTTCGATTCGACGAGGAAAGGATCGACGGGCATGGCGGTGTTAGCGATCCGAAGGGTACGAGCGATATGGTTCCATCGGCACCAAGGAAACGCTTCGGAGACCACACGGGCTTGTTCGGGTGAGACCCGAGTGACCAGAATCTGCTCTGTCGTGCGGAGCAACGCTTCAGCAACCGCGAGGATAGCACCAGGAGACTTGCCCGCGCCGTAGATGACTTCTGGGTACCCCGTACGAGTCCGTCGGTCGAGGTCGGGCGTGATGTTCCCATCGCTAGCGATCGATGCGAGAAGAATTTTCTGTCCCAGCTCCAGCGAGGATAATTCACCCGATTCGTAGCGATGAATAAGCTGTTCGATCGCGTTTGGGTCACTCACGGGCGCAGTAGTCCTGGTGGGGAAAGCGGTAATGGTTTGCGAAAGCTGCAAGGGAACGAAAGGGCGATGGGTCCCTCTTTGTATCGCGATGCTTTATCTCGCAAGACGGTTTTCTTAAGCACCCGGTTTTCTTCAGCACCCGGTGCCTCGTGAACCGATGGACCGCACCGTTCGGCTAGAACGGTGCTCGAACACGAGGCAAACCGTCCAAAAAGAAATAAAACTCGCGCACTCTGGAGGGAGTTACTTCGCGATATCGTACGCGTAGATCAATTCCTGATCGCGAATGAAGAGCTTTTGGTTAGCGATGACAGGGTGAGCCCAGATCGCACCGCGACCGCGATCGGTCGAGGTTTGTTCGGGGAGCTTGACCTTGCCTGCTTCTTCCCAACCCTCCTTCGAAGGCTTGACCAGATACAACGTTCCGTCGGAATCGTCGTAGCAGTAGAGCATTCCATCGGCGAGGGCGATGGAGCCGGATCGGGCCCCACCAACCTTTTTCGTCCAAAGGTTCGCTCCTGTCTTGAGGTCTTGTGCCAGCCATGAGCCTCGCAGTTCGTTGGTGAATCCGTAGATCACGCCATTGTCGAGGACGTAGCCACCGTGGTGGTTTTGCATACTCTCCCTGTCGAAGTGGTAGACTTCCTTCATATCGACCTTGCCATTCGTTGCGGTAAGGGAAAGCAGCGTATTTCCAGCTTTGTAGGCTGAGGAGTGGTACACATCGCTGCCAGCGATAACAGGGGTCGGGATAACCGCGACACCATTCCCAGTAGTTGGGCTCTTGAACTGCAGTTCCCCGGTTTCTGCATGGAACGCGACCAGACCAGGCTTGGCCGCGGTGATGTAGATTGGAATCCCGGAGACCGAGGTCTTCATGATCGAAACGTACTGGGCACCGTCGGTGAACCCTTTTGATGTATAGACTCGATCACCGGTCTTCTTATTGAAGGCGACCATGAAATTATCCCCGCCAGGTGTGCAAACGGCACGGTCACCATCGATAAGAATGGATTCGCTGTAGCCCCATTGCGGGATCTTGCCACCGAGATCCTTGACCAGGTTCACGCTCCAGACCTTGCTTCCATCGCCCGTCTTCAAGCAGGCGAGTTCCCCGAGGTCGCTCAAGCAGTACAGATGATCGCCGTCGATGGTCGGGCTACTGCGTGGGCCGCCGCCCCATTCGGTGAGGTAATCCCCTTTTTCGGTGCCGCGATCGATCCGCTGCGCCCAGATCTCGTTGCCGGTTTTGGCATCAAGGCAAATCGCAACGCACTCTGCGCCGCGTTGTCCCAACGTGTACAATCGGCCGTTGCTAACCGATACCGCAGAGTATCCAAGGCCTGTGGTTTTGGTGCTCCAAAGAAGTTTTGGGCCGGCTTCGGGCCACGACTTCAACAGGGACTGGGGGGCAGCGCGACCATCGCGCGCTGGACCTCGCCATTGGGCCCAATCGGTATCATCGGCGTAGCCATGGAACGCTAGGCTGCTGGCCAAGATCGCCGCCGAGGCGACCGGAACCTTGATACGAGCGATTTGACGCAAAAAAGCACTCACAACAATTTGGCTTGAAATTCTCATTATGGATCCTGTAACAGGCAACAACAGGCGAAACTCGGATGCATCGTGCAACGCTCGATATTGTAGCGAAACCCTGGGCACCCGCAGCGCCTCTAGCTCGCAATTTCGCCCCCGTCTGACATCGATCCACCGGATAATTGCCAAGGCAACGCACTTTACATTTTCGGTAACTCCGTTGGGCTTGAAACTCGCCCTCTGGAGCTACTTCGCTTTTGCTTGCGGGTGGGCAATAGCACAGGAATCCCCGAGCCATTCGGAACCAGCGGGGCAATCGTTTACGCAAGGATCGTGGTGGATTGAAACGGTCGCAGGTACGGGTGAGCCTGGAGGGGCAGGGGACGGAGGGCCCGCGACGCACGCTCAACTCAACAATCCATTTGGCGTTGTACGAGGGCCGGATGGTGCGCTTTGGTTTTGCGAGTACGGAGGTCACAAAATCCGCAGGATCGGACTCGATGGTGTTTTGACAACGTATGCCGGTTCAGGTTTGCCAGGGCGTTCCCCGGACGGTACCCTCGCCAGCGATTGTTCCCTGAACCTCCCTCATGAGATTCGCTTCGATCCGGCTGGGAATCTTGTAGTCGTCGATACTGGCAATCATTGGGTTCGTCGCTTTGATCGTTCGACGGGTAAAGTCACCACGGTCGCCGGAACGGGCACAGCGGGTTACCGAGGCGATGGAGGGCCAGCAACCGAGGCGCAGTTGCAATCCCCTCACAGCATACAGTTCAACAGCCTGGGCGATCTTGTTATTTGCGACATAGGGAACCACGTCGTGCGCAAGGTGGACGCTCGATCCGGAACGATTTCGACGATCGCGGGGATTGGCAAGCCGGGACCGACGCAGGACGATCGGCTGGCGAGCGAGTCGCCACTCCATGGGCCACGGACGATCGATTTCGATACGCGGGGTAATTGGTGGTTGGCAACTCGCGAAGGCAACCAATTGTTCCAAGTGGATGGGAAAACAACCAAGATCTATCGACGCGCTGGGACGGGAAAAAAGGGGATGCCGCTCGATTCCATGCCCGGACTCGATAGTCCAATGAATGGGCCGAAAGGGATTACGGTCGATCGTGACAATTACGTTTGGTTAGCGGATACCGAGAGCCACACGATTTTGCGCTACGCACCAACGACGGGTGTGTTGGAACGCATCGCTGGTACCCTTCGAGCAGGCGATGGCCCCGATGGCCCGGCTGGCGAATGCAGTTTAGCTCGCCCGCATGGTATCTTTGCGGACGCCGACGGCGCCGTTTACATTGGCGACAGCGAGTCGCATCGGATTCGCAAGCTATCGTTTAAGCCATCGCAGACTCCCGAACCATCCACTCCAGAACGAAAAAAACCATGAGCACTTTGCGAATCGATCCGCCTCGCTTGCGAGAAACACAACGTCGGGAATCTCGTGGGCTGCTGTGCACGGGAGTTGACGCTCACGTGCGTTGCTGCGCGACACTGCGTCTCGCGATGCAAACGTTCTTTGGGATGGCTGTACTCTTCGGATTGGCGGGTACGGTTTGTGCGCAAGGCAAAGAGGCCGGCAACGCACTGCAGCAAACGTTGCGAGTCGGGTTTGGCAAATCGGATATCACTCCAGTGCGACCAACACCGATGGCCGGTTATTACGGAGTGCGTTACTCCACCGACATGCATGACCCACTCTGGTCCAAAGCGACCATGTTCGATGACGGAAAGACCAAAGTCGTTTTGATCGCCATCGATCTGATCGCAACTACGCCCTGGATGGTCGCAGAAACTCGCGAATTGATTCGAGAAAAATTCGGCATTCCCCCTGAGTGTGTGATGATTAGCGCAACCCATTCCCACACGGGTCCGATGCTCTACGAACCGGACGAAAAACGACCGGGGCGGTTTGGCAATCAGACCGACGAAGCCAAGCAATACATGCTGTCGCTGCCGAGCCGAATCCTTGAGAGTGTCGTGGCCGCCGAATCGTTCTTGGGCCAAGCTTCGTTGCACCATGGGATCGGCGACGAATCGAAGCTTGCGTTCAACCGTCGGTTTTTCATGACCGATGGGACGGTGGGCTGGAACCCTGGCAAGCTGAATCCGAAGATTGTTCGTGAAGCGGGGCCGACCGATGATGGGCTTCCCATGATTGTCGTTCACGATGATAAGTCGACACCGATTGGAGTATTGAGCAGCTTTGCCATTCACTTGGACACGGTCGGGGGCACCGAATGGAGCGCGGATATGCCGTTTACGCTCGAGCGGTGCCTCGGCAGTGTATTCGGAACCGATCGGCATTTTCAGTATGCGACAGGTTGCTGCGGCGATGTGAACCATATCGATGTCCGTTCGGCGAGTCGCCAAGGGGGCCATCAAGAAGCAGCGCGGATCGGCACGCGTTTGTCCGGTGCCATTCTGAGGAATCTCAATGCATTGCAACGAGCAGCGACGACTGACATCCAAGCGTCCCGAGAAATCGTAATGCTTCCGAAGGCTCCGCACACGGAGGAGCGTTCCCGATGGGCTAAGGACGTGTTGTCAAAAATCAGCAGTACGCCCGCCCCTCCGTTCATGGACATGGTGGAAGCGTATCGAATCGCCGACGTAGAGGCTCGTGGCGAGTCTCTGATTGAAGCCGAGGTTCAAGTCATCACCGTCGGACGCGAGATCGCTTGGGTAGCCCTGCCGGGGGAAATCTTTGTGCAACTCGGGATGTCCATCAAGGCCGGATCTCCCTTTGCCACGACTTCGATCCACGAATTAGCCAATGGCTCGATTGGGTATGTTCCGACGCAGCAGGCGTATGCACAAGGCAATTACGAAGTTATCTCAGCACGTTGCGCCGAAGGAAGCGGCGAATTGCTCGTTGCATCCGCGCTGAAGCAGTTGCGTGCGCAGTTCAATGCGAAGCAGCAATAAAGGGCGGGAAGCCAATCTGATACCAAGTTCGATGATCCACTTCACGTCATTCGCGTTATTCGCGGCTTCGCGTGAGTTTTAAGATTGGCTAAGTGGCGATTTGGGGGGTTACGTGGTGACGGGCGGACGGCACTCGGAGATTGCCCGCCACGGTTCGCGGATGCAAAAGGCGTCTATGAAGGCAAGAACAATGGGCGCATGTGCCTGAGGTAAATATTGTCCGACACGTTCATCGCGACGATATCGCGGTTGGCCTTGAGCAAGTCAGTGAATCGGGTTCCTTCTTTGGCTGCGAGCTTGAACGACACGTGCAGCAATTGACGTAGGCTCGCGTTGAAGTCGGGGTGGTTTGGGACGTGCCGCAAGGCATCAGCCCATTGCTTGCCAGTCCAACCCCTCGCCGATTGCTTGGTGGGTAACTTGCTCGGATCGATGTCGATCACGCTGGCGTAGGGTGCACTCAGCGCCTCGATCTGGTCTAATGCTACGGCGTAGATGTCATTGACCAATAGCAGTCCGTCGCCCCCGGCTTCGGACAATCCAATCAATTCTTCGAGCCATGTTGTGCCGGCGGTTTTGATGTGCAATCCGGCGTGAGTGTCCGCGAGTGCACGTCGAATGATCGGGTAGATCGAAAACTTGTCGCTTCCGCTGTGAACGCTCAGTTTGAGGTTTGAGGGGAGTCCATACTGATTCACGCAATGGGCGATGACCGACAGATCGTCGCGAAACTCTTTTTCGAATTGCGCGAGATCCCCGACGTAATCCACACCTTTATTGAACCGCCCGGTGAACTTGGGAGCGATGGTCTGCAATTGGACTCCTTGATCTGCCAGTGCCGCGAGAATAACGAACAACTCCTGCGGGGTTTGTGGTGAGTCGGTTTCGTCCATCGATACTTCGGCGATGAATCCGGCCTTCCCCTTTTTGCTCTCGATATGCCGGTAAATTGTTCCCGCTTCCTGAGCGGCGGCAAAATACTTGCCGACGATTTGCGAGACTTTCTCGCGGGTTAGCTCAAGTGGTTGTTCGATCCCATCGATGGTGATCCGCCCGATCAGTTCAGGGTGACGTTGGAGAAATGCCGCTGCGTCCGATTCGCTGGCTTGGACGCCGATCGAGTCGGCGACATCGATTGTGAAAAAATCGGAGGAGTCGAGGAACCGATCCACGGTTTCCAAGCGGATGTGATCCGCATCGACGTGCCACGCGTGTTTCCAGCCCAACTCCTCGATTGCTCGACTGGCTGCTTCTCGGACGCTCGATGGCTCGGATCCGATGAATGTGTGTTCACGGTTGGACTTGTTCCAAACCGGAATAGCCACTACTCCGTCCCGTTCGAGTTTCTGAAAAGCGATGAGCTGCGCGGCGGCTTGATGGGCGAATCGGTCGCCAACGCCAAACGAAAATCGATCCAGTCTGAGCATCATGGGAAACAAGGAGGTTGGGTGTTGGAAACGGGAATGGTGGGGTGCCTAGGCATCATCGGCGAGCGGGATGCCGCAAGCAAGCGTCCGGATCCTACTTGACTCGCTCGAATTTGACCAGAATATCTCCCGTGCCCGATTTCGAGACCAATTCTTTGGGACGTGGTTTGCCGAGGAGAAATGCAAGAGAAAAGCTTGGGAATTGGGACTTCCCAAGTCGTAGTGTGTTGCGTCGGTTGAAGAGTTCCGAATAAACTGATGTCAGCGGTCGCGGGGATTGGTGCGGGGGGTTGGAACCGCATGTTTCCACATGCCCGATTTACACAACCCAGATTTCGCGTGTGTTGCGTGGCCCTTCGTTGTTGGCTGAGACCAAGTGCATGCAAATGGAACCGGTGTCGCTTGAATGTGAATCCGTGTTGGGAATCAGTTTGGATCGAACCTAGTTGCGTTCCTCGGGCGTTGTTTGCGTCCCGATGGGCGTGCACTCGCTCTATCTGGAGAGCCACGCACGCGCTCTCTCTGGAGAGCCCATGAGCAAGGACGACCCAAAAGAACTGAATCGCTTGCCAGATAAACCTGGTGCCACGGTCACCTCTGCCTCATTCTTAGAGTCGTTTGCAGAAGCGAACATTCTCCCGCAGTCCGAAGTTACTCAGTTCTCCACGAGTTTGCCAAAATCGATCCGGGATGCGGGTGCGGTTGAGATCGCCAAAGAAGCGATTCGGCAAGGGAGGCTGACCAAGTTTCAAGCGCAAGTACTGTTGAATGGCCGTGGAAAGGCGTTGTCGTTGGGCGCCTATCTGGTTTTGGACCAAATCGGCCAAGGAGGCATGGGGCAAGTTTATCGGGCGCGGCATCGACGGATGCAACGCGTGGTGGCTTTGAAGGTGATATCGACCACCAAGGTGCAGTCCGAAGCCGCTATCCGGCGGTTTCATAAGGAGACCGAAGCCGCAGCGAAATTGATCCACCCGAATATTGTGACTGCGTACGACGCGGGTGAAGATCGCGGAGTGAATTACCTCGTGATGGAATTTGTCGACGGCAAGGACTTGAAGTCGACGCTGCGAGCCTATGGCCCATTGCCTGTTGCGAATGCGGTTGAATACATCCTTCAAGCCGCCGAGGGCTTGAAGTATGCCCATCAGCAGAACGTGATCCATCGGGACATCAAGCCCGCGAACTTATTGGTCAGCAAGGAAGGTGTTGTGAAGATCCTGGATATGGGGTTGGCCCGAATCGAAGAGCAGGAACTTCCCGATGCCGATTCGATCGATGGTTTGACAGGTGACGGAGACATCTTAGGGACATTGGATTACATGTCTCCGGAGCAAGGCGCAGATACACGAAAAGCGGATGCGCGAAGCGACATTTATAGCTTGGGATGCACCCTTTACACGTTGCTTACCGGCAAACCGATCCACCCGGGCTCGTCCATGGTGGAAAAGATCCTCGCCCACCGGGAGAACCCGATTCCTAGCGTACGCGATATTCGCGACGATGTCCCGGAAGAGCTGGACCAAATCATCCACAAGATGGTGGCAAAGAAACCCGACGATCGGTATGCGTCCGCCGGGGAATTGATCGCCGCCTTGCAAAAAGTTGCGGCCATGGGACTCAAGTCGGCCAATATCCCTAACGATGACCTTTCGGTCGAGTCGGCCAATGCGGAGACGGTCGCAATCCAATTGCTGAACAACGATACTTCATCGATCGATTCGAAGCGCGAGGTGGTCGCGGCGTTAACGAGGAGTAACTCCCGCTCTACCATCAAACCGGGATCGAGGAAATCGAGACAGCGTCGCAACGAGCGATTGATGATGGCCGGAGCGTTTGCGTTGTTGCTCGGGTTCGGAGCGATCTACTACCTGTTTTTTGCAAACCCGTTGGCTAGGCTTGAGATTTCCGTCAACGAGCCGGGGGCGGAATTGTTGATTCGGGATCAAGCAAGGAAATCTGTTATCGAGGGGCGGAGGATGTCCGAGAAGGAGACTATCCGAGTCAAGCCAGGGAAGTACTTCCTCGAGATCAACAAGGAAGGGTTTGTGAAGTATTCGCACCTGCAGCAACTCCGAGCCGGGGTCAACGATCCACTCTCTGTGGAACTCAAGCCCACAGGGGCAAAGACCTCCCTCTCCTTGCCCGGGATTTTTCGCCTGGAGTTCAGCCCTCGCGATTCCTTGGTTGAGATCTTTGCAATCGACGGCAAAGCAGTACCGCTCAAAGCCGGATTCGCTTCACCGTTGGAACTGAATTTAGTCCCTGGAGAGTACCGTTATCAAATCAGTAAGGAAGGGTTTGAAGCGGAGAAGGGGCAGTTTGTGATCGCCTCCAAGGAGCAGACGCGCGAATCGATCAATTTGAAGCCCGACAGATCGAAGGAAACCTCACCATCAAAGCCCGGCGATAAGCAACCATCCAAAACGGAGACACCGAACGGCACGAAACCGGACAAGCCCACAGGTGATCCAGGAAGCTCGACCGATAAATCGGAGCCGCTCAAGCCGCTGAAACCTGCAGGAAATACCGATGCGACAACCGCGGCGAAACCCCTCCCCCCAATGGAATCGAAGCCGGGCGTCGTGGACGAAAAGGAAATGGCCAGTGAGAACGCCAAGGGGACAGCGGAGAGCAAGCTACCCGAGGAGAACAACTGGTATGGTTGGCCGTTGGCCAAGAATTTCCCTGGTCCCGCGACTGTCCCTTTCAATATCAAGGCTGCGGGGGAGCATCAGCGGCGTTGGGCGAGGTACCTGGACGTGGATCCGCTGTTCGTCAACTCGGCCGGAATCGAGTTTGCGCTGATACCTCCAGGAGAGTTTGAGATGGGGGCGACTCCAGAGGAAATCGCCCAGTACGCGAAAGCCTCGGAAGGGCTCGCCAATCCCGACGCACTTCGGAACGCTGGCCCTCGACGGACTGTCGTGATTTCACAGCCTTTCTACCTATCTCGCACCGAAGTTACTCGCGGGCAAATGGTGCTGGTAACTGGGGTACAGCCACCCAAGTCCCAAATCGAATTGACATTACCTGCGAGTTTTACCTATCTGCAAGCTGTCGACTTCTGCGTGGCGTTGGCGACAAGGGAGAACATCCCTCCGATGTACCTTCGTTCCAATAATGATGTCGCAGACCGTGATGGCCCCAGTTATCGTTTGCCGACCGAGGCGGAATGGGAGTTTGCAGCGCGAGCCGGATCTAGCGGACGTTTTTGGTGTCCTGAGAATGTCGTTCTGGGGTGTGAGTGGTTGCTGGCAAACTCTCAAGGCACCTCGCATCCAGTCGCGCAATTGGAGGCCAATCCGTTCGGCCTTTATGACATGCTGGGCAACCTTCAGGAATATACCCAAGATGGATTCGATCCGGCTCGATTCGAAGGCAAGGTACCGGGCCCGGAAGTCAATCCTAGGATCCAAAACCCAAGAGAGAAACGAGCGTACCGTGGCAATTCATACTCCACGAATCCACTCCAGTCCCACATCGCATCGCGGGCTGGCGTCAGTCTCGACAATTCCATCGGAAACACCTTGGGGGTGCGACTGGTGCTAGAAGTCGACGCAGTGCGGAAGAGCAAGAATCCTCGCAAGCGAACCAAAAACTAAAGTCGACTCAGAAAAATCGCGATTTTCTCGGAGCTTGGACCAAACGTGTCTCACCACCGTCTGATACTGGTGGTGGCGAAATGCAGAAGACAGAAACACATCTTCGGCATTCCACGGAAAAGATCACCCCGTAGTTGAAAGATCACCCCGTAGTTGATCGAGCCTCGCTAGTACGGATCATGCGATTGCGAAGCACGCTCGAATAGCTCGACAAAACAGCCCTTTCGTTCCGCATGCACTGGAGTTTGTCATGATGACCAGCACCGAAAAAATGATGATTCGCAAAGCCCTTTTGGCACCGGAGTCATTCGTGCTCCGCATGGTCTATTCCGACAAATCGGGGGCTCGGACGGAACGGGTGGTCAGTCCGATTCGGATCCTCGAGGGCAAAGCGATGCTTGCCCTTTGCCTTTGCCGCGAGGATTGTCGACGATTTGAACTGGAGCGTTGCACTGCTGTGGAACTGCTCGATGCCAACGATGTCTTGATGCCAGTCGAACTCAAGGTCCTAGCGGGCAGCATGTCGAACTGATATGCGTTGCATGCGCTTAATCGGCACGGGCCGAGAATCCGGTGGAACGTTGTTGAGACATTATGGTTTAGCGATTGGGGGTGCGTGAGCGACTTTGGCTCTAGCCGTCGGTGTCTTGAGGGACGTAAGCCGTCGGTGTCTTGAGGGACTTACCAACCGGCGACGACGAACATAATATTCGGCCCGACCAACAAACCACCGGCTCGCTGCTCACAAAGAGGCACTGCCTCGCTGCTCACAATGAGGCACTGCCTCGCTGCTCACGGATGAATTGCTGAACCACAGGTCGCTCCAATAACTTTGCATTCACATGCGGCCGGCATTGGATCAAATGCAATTGCGCATCCTC
>CAIYZV010000148.1 GCA_903930765.1 uncultured Pirellula sp. | reverse complement strand
TTGCCACGCGGCAACTGGTTGGATGAAAGCGGCGAAGTTGTGAAGCCTGCTCTTCCGTCCTACCTGCCGCAAATCGAGGTTAAGGACCGTGAGCTCAATCGACTCGATTTGGCGCTATGGATTGTCTCGAAAGATAATCCATTAACTGCCCGAGTCACCATGAATCGCTTATGGAAGCAATTCTTCGGGATTGGGCTCAGCAAGGTTCTTGATGATTTAGGAGCCCAAGGTGAATTGCCGGTGAATCCGGAGTTGTTGGATTTCCTAGCCTTGGAGTTCATGGACAAAGGCTGGGATATCAAGCACATGGTGCGATTGATGGTGATGAGCCAGACGTATCGCCAGGTTTCGACAGCCACCCCAGAGTTGATGCAAGCCGATCCGTACAACCGGCATCTCGCCCGGCAAACCCCTTTTCGTATCGATGCGGAATTGGTGCGCGACTACGCATTGGCGGTCTCGGGGCTTTTGGTCCCTCGGATCGGTGGTCCCAGCGCGAAACCTTACCAACCGGATGGCTACTGGGAAAACTTGAACTTTCCGATGCGAACCTATGTGCACGACGAAGGGGATAATCAATACCGAAGAGGCTTATACACATGGTGGCAGCGGACGTTTCTGCATCCGAGCATGGTGGCCTTTGATGCCCCGAGCCGAGAGGAATGTTGTGCGGAGAGGAATCGGTCGAACATTCCGCAGCAAGCATTGGTGTTGCTGAACGATCCGACGTATGTCGAAGCAGCCCGCGCTTTAGCGGTTCGATCGCTACGTGAATCCTCGATACTCGTGCCTGCTTCGGGAAGCGATGGGAACGATTTGGCAAGGGATTCTCACCGCATGGATTGGATGGTGCGTCACGTGTTGCAGCGTTCGCCGCGCGACGAGGAAACGGACACGCTGGTCAGTTTGCTCCGCTACCATCGCTCGCGCTACGAGCAAGAGCCTTTAGCAGCCGAGGCTCTTTTGGCCGTTGGATTATCAAGTCCACCAAGTGATTTGGATCCACGTGAAGTAGCGAGTTGGACTCATGTCGCCCGTGTTTTGCTGAGCTTGCATGAAACAATCACTCGCAATTAAACCTAAGACCCTTGAAACCTAATACCCTTGGATGGGTCTCAAGCCGCTTCCTTGCGAAACGGTATGTTGCTGACCGTTAGGACTCCGAACATGGATACGACGCAACTAAAACATCTTTTGTGCCGCCGACGGATGCTTGGAAAAAGCACCATCGGAATCGCTGCGCTGGCAAGCCTATTCAACCAGGGCACAGCCCGGCCTGTGGGGTTGTTTCCCGATGGCGGGTTGCAAGGCAACTCCGAGGTTGAATCGCGAGGCGTTTTGCAATCGCTCCCTTTTCCCCAGCGCGCGAAACGGGTGATATGGCTAACCATGGCAGGTGGCCCCTCTCATTTGGAGCTTTACGATCCTAAGCCCAAGCTGACCGAGATGAATGGCGAACCGATGCCTGAGAGTTTCACTCGAGGTCAGCAGTTGGCGCAGCTTCAAGGAGAAAAACTTTTCTGCTTGGGACCGGTTTTTCCATTCGCCAAATACGGCAGCAATGGAACCGAGATCAGCTCCTTGCTCCCCAATATTGGTGGAGTTATTGACGATATTTGCCTCGTTCGCTCCATGACGACCGATGCGATCAATCATGATCCCGCGCACATGTTCATGAACACTGGTTCCCAGATCGCTGGCCGACCCAGTATGGGCGCGTGGGTGAATTACGGACTTGGAAGCATCGCCGAGAACTTACCTGGTTTCGTTGTCTTGGTTTCGACTGGAAAAGGAAGGAGTCCGCAACCGATTGCGGCTCGTCAGTGGAGCAGTGGATTCCTGCCTAGTCGGCATCAAGGTGTCCAGTTGCGAGGCAAGGGAGATGCGGTTCTCTATCTCGGCAATCCACCGGGTGTCAGTCGCGAGCAGCAGGGGGCGGACGTCGATGCGATCAATACGCTCAATCGCCAGCAGGACGCGATCATGCATGACCCGGAAATCGCGACGCGAATCGCGCAATTTGAGTTGGCGTTTCAGATGCAAGCGAGTGTTCCGGAGTTGATGGATGCGAGCGATGAGTCCCAAGAAACATTGGACCTGTATGGTTGTAAGCCTGGGGATGGCACGTTTGCCAGCAACTGCATTCTGGCACGCCGCTTGGCAGAACGCGGCGTTCGCTTTATCCAGCTGTACCATCGGGACTGGGACCATCACAGCTTGCTTCGCGAAGAGTTGCCGCTGAGAGCGAAGGAGGTCGATCAAGCCAGCGCGGCGTTGATTCAGGATTTAAAGCGGCGGGGTATGTTCGAAGATACCTTGATCGTTTGGAGCGGCGAGTTTGGGCGCACTCCCATGTCGCAACAAAACAAAGGTCCCATCGGACGCGATCACCACAATAAGTCGATGTCGATGTGGCTTGCGGGTGCCGGAATCCGTGGCGGTACTGTCTACGGGGCTACGGATGAACTCGGATATGCGGCGACAGAAAAGATAAGTACGGTTCACGATCTGCACGCGACGATGCTGCATCAGTTAGGCATCGCGCATGACGCGTTCACGTACAAATTCCAGGGGTTGGATTTCAAGTTGACGGGTGTCGAAGGAGCTGAAGTTATGCAGGAGATACTCGCGTAGAGTGTTGCGTCTACAGAACAGTTCATCGACCGCTCTGTAGCATCAACGAAAGTCGTTGATGGTGAGAAGTGTCGCAAGCGGCAATCCGGCTTGTTCAATCGCTTCGCGTCCACCTTCGAGGCGGTCGATGACACCGAGGACTCCGAGTACTGTCATACCGAACTCTCGGGCCGACTCGACGGCCTTGAGTGCACTACCGCCGCTGGTGATCACATCCTCTACGATGACGCAGGTCATCCCTGCGGTGACGGGGCCTTCGACCAATTTTCCGGTGCCGTGCGTTTTCGCTTCTTTGCGTACCATGAAGCCGCGAGTTGCCAGCCCGCGTTGACCGGCGAGCACGACGATGGATGCGGTGATCGGATCGGCGCCGATGGCTAGACCTCCAACCGCGTCAGGAATCGAAGCAAAGCGATTCCCTGTCATCCAGTCGAGCATGCCGGCAGCGATCAAGTTCGCGCCTTGTGGATGCAGGGTGACTTTGCGGCAGTCCAAGTAGAACGATGCTTGTTTGCCGCTAGCTAGAGTGAATTGACCGAACTGCAGTGCGTGCTCACGCACCAAAGACTTCAAAAGATCTTTATCGTATTGCAAAATATGTCACGTGTCTGCTGGATCGGAGTCGGAGGATCGGAGTCGGAGAGGTGACCTACCTTCGAATGGTCACCTGGGAACCGCGTCCGAGCATACCAAAAACATCGTTGGCATCCAGCGGAGATAAGCTGATGCAGCCAAGATTATTGGCGCCTACGTCCAGTTCGGCGGAACCATGGATGCAGAGATCTTGGCCTAAATCAATCCAGAGGCCGCCGTAGGGGTTCTTCGGATCATCTGCCGAGATCTGGATACCGTTGCTGCTGTAGTAATTCCTTTGAAGTTGTTTGTCGAGGACTTGGTAGATACCGGGCTTGGGCAGTGGTTCGGTCCCGAACGTCGCAGGGTAACGACCCGCGTAGAGATCGTCGGCGAACAAGGTCACCTCGCTTCGGGTCAAGTCGACTTCGGCACGAAATGGACCTTGAACGATTTTTAGTTTCGCCCCTGCTGCCGGTTCGCTTTCAGGGTCGAGTCCGTTGATGCGAGCCAAGATTTCCTTTGGAACATTGTAACGTTTGGCCACTTGTTCCAACGTCTCGTTCGGAGCGATAACGTACGGGAACTCCATGAGATGCCGTTGCGAGTAGATGACTTCCCGCGCGAGGGCGTCGAGCATATCTAAGAGGTCGGTACGCTGGTCGGTGGTCAATTCCGCTGCGTTGTAGAAAACCGAGAGCGTTGCCAACGCCTCTCGCAATTTTCCTTCGTCGGCTTGGTCCATCGCCAATTGCTTGGCATTCTCGTAGGACTTGCCGATAGCTGTCGACGGAATGGAAGGTTCCGAGAGGGTGGTTGATTCCGTGCCTCGTTCCGTGGTCGCATCCTTCAGGTTATCCGCGCCCCCGTGCAAGGTTGGCAGGTCCAAGGGGGGGATGGCTGGTGGATTCGAACCGTTGATGGTTTTGGGCAGCAAGCCTAACTCGTTCGATGCCGTGGTTGCAGAGTTTGCAAGCGGAGTGTTGGTCGGTAGGGCTGGTGCGTTGGGAACGGCCAACCCAAAGTCAGGTGTGTCTTTACTTGCTCGCTCTTTATCGATCGAGTTTGGACTGGACAGATTCGGGAGGGAGGGAATGGTCGCTGGACCGGAACTGGGGATCGCGGGAATCGTTGGGGGCGAAACGAGTTCAGCAGAGATGTCCCCGCTAGCGACGGCCGGGGTCGCGATCGGAGGAGGCGATGGCGGAGAGAAAGTGGGCAGTGGTGTCGACGCGAATTTCGCGAATGGGTCTGCATTGGGTGCGTTCGATGCCGAACCAACGGCGGGTTGGAGACCGGCGGGTTGGAAACCGGCGGGACCGGAAACGTCGGCCACGAGTTCATCGGGGCTGACCAAATTCTCCAGCGATGTTTGCAGTTCTGTGTTTTCTCCATTCAAGGCGACGTAACCGCCGTATAGAACAAAGAGCAACAAAACGACGACGACTGCGGTTTTGATCGTTTGCACTGCGGTCCTCCTGACCGTGGAAATCCTTCAATCGAGGCGAAAGCCACCTTCCATGCGGGATGCTAGGAAACCCTACGAACTCGCGTCAATCTCAATTTTTCCGTCCCGTTCTCGGACCAAAAAGGTGTTCAGCATCTTTTGACATGTGACAGCATTCTTTCCAGTAGACAGTTCATACATCCAACCATGCCATGGACAAACAACCGTACCTCCGGACAGTTTTCCGCGGGCAAGCGGTCCACCTTGGTGCATGCAAACCCCGTCGATGGCATAGAGCAGGCCTTGGTGCCGAAAAATAGCAATAACAGCTCCTTCATGCAGGACTTCGACCCCTTGGCCTTCCACCAATTCTTCGGACCGTAAAACTTCCTGCCAAGCCATCTCGATTCCCTCTTGAAAAAACGTATTCCCGTGGGCGCCAAACAAGAATTTGGTTTACAATTTGCAGTCTAAACTTCTTTAGATCGAGACCGCTTCGTCGTTTTGATTCATCATTCTCTCACAAAACAACTCTAGTTGGTACTCGCTAGAGATTCGTCTCATGATCCTATTTCGCTTCAAACCTGGAATTCTTTTTTTCGTTTGGGGCGTTTGTTGCTTTGCGATTTTGTCAAAAACGAGTTCCTTCGCGGATAGCAAGATGCCAACGAAGATCACGAAGGTCGAAGGAATCACCGAGTACTCGCTCGAAAATGGACTTAGGTTTTTACTTTTTCAGGACCGTAGTCAACCCAAGGTCACCGTGAATTGCACGGTCTTTGTGGGGTCGCGGCATGAAGGGTACGGCGAGGCGGGCATGGCCCACCTGCTTGAGCACATGGTATTCAAAGGAACGGATCTACATCCGGATATTCCCAAGCAACTCAAGGACCGGGGCGCGGAGTTCAACGGCACGACTTGGTTGGATCGAACGAACTACTACGAAACGCTTCCGGCATCCGATGAGAATCTGGAGTTTGCTATCCGGCTCGAGGCGGACCGATTGGTGAACAGCAAGATCCGAGGCGAGGATCTCCAATCGGAATTTTCTGTCGTGCGAAGCGAGTTTGAGCGGAACGAAAACGATCCCGTGGTTGTGTTGCAGCAACGCATGTTTTCAGCATGCTTTCAGTGGCACAACTATGGCAAGTCGACGATCGGTAATCGGAGCGATATCGAACGCGTTCCGGTAAATGTACTGCGTGCGTTTTATCGCAAGCACTACCGTCCTGACAATGCGATGGTCATTATTGCTGGTAACTTCGATGAGACAAAAGCTCTGGAGTACGTGCAAAAGTACTTTGGCATTCTCAACCGACCCAGCCAACCACTGCCGAAAACGTATACGGTAGAGCCACCGCAAGATGGTGACCGTACCACTACCGTTCGCCGAGTTGGCGACACGCAGTATATCGGGGCCATGTACCACGTCCCCGCAGGTTCCGACCCATCCTTCCCGGCCATTGAAATCCTCGCAGCCATCCTGACTGATGACCCCAGCGGGCGATTGTACAAGTCGTTGGTGGAATCCAAGCAAGCGACCTTTGTGGCGCCAGACGCTCCTGCCTTGTACGATCCGGGTGCACTTACGATTCTAGCGCAGGTGCCGAAAGAAAAGTCACTTGAAGAAGCTCGGGAAACCATGATCGCTACGCTCGAGGGGCTCGCGGAAGACCCGATCACCGATGCGGAAGTAGAGCGGGCGAAACGGAAACTCCTCAACCAACGCGAGATGATGGCATCGAAAACACAAAGTTTGGCGATCGGGCTGAGCGATTGGGCCGCACAAGGAGATTGGCGTTTGTATTTTCTGTTTCGGGACGCTCTTGAGAAAACAACAGCAGCGGATGTTCAGCGGGTAGCTCAAAAATACTTGGTTCGCAATAACCGCACCGTAGGTCTCTTTATTCCGATATCGGCGTCCGAGCGGATTGAGATTCCCGAGCGTCCCAAGGTCGACGAACTGGTTGCTGGCTACACCGGCCGCGAAGCCGCAAGCGACGGCGAGCAATTCGACCCGAGTCCTAAGAACGTGGAATCTCGTACCGTGCGAGGAAAGCTCAAGTCTGGGCTTCCGTTTGCGATGCTTCCTAAGAAGACGCGGGGGGGTACGGTAACGATGAGTCTCAATCTTCGATTTGGAGACGAAGCATCCCTCAATGGAAAGTCTGCCGCGGTGGATATGCTTGGTGCTCTGCTCCGACGAGGCACCGCAAAGAAATCCCTCCAGGACTTGAATGACCGACTCGATGAATTGAATGCGAGCGTCGGCGTTTCCTCTGGCCAGCAGCAGCTCAATATCAGCTTGGAAACCAAACGAGACACGTTGTTGGAAGTCCTCGACGTGATCGAGGAAATGCTTCGGCAACCAGGATTCGAGGAGAGTGAGTTCGAACTTTTGCGTGAGCAGTCGATTGCGGAATTGGAGACCCAAGCCCAAGAGCCACAGGTGCTCGCGATCCTCGCAGTGACGCGAACGTTGAATCCGTATGACCGAGGAGATATTCGCTATGTCCCAACGGTTGCCGAAGAGCTTGAAGACACTAAAGCCCTCAAGCTCGATGACGTCAAGGAGATCCATGCCAAGTTCCTATCGGGCAGCGAGGGAGAGGTGTCCCTCGTCGGCGACTTCGAAGCAGCCGAGGTCGAAAGCAAGCTTTCGGCGATGCTCGCCAATTGGAAGTCCAAGATTCCCTACCAGCGTGTTGCAGTTACTCCATCTACGGATGTTAAAGTCCCAATAAAGTCGATCGAAACGCCGGATAAATCGAATTCCGTCTACTTCGCGGGGCAACAGTATCCGCTTCGAGACGATGACCCTAATTACGCAGCGCTACTGATGGGCAATTATGTCTTGGGAGCAGGCGGGCTATCGTCACGACTCGGAGATCGGGTCCGTCAGAAAGAGGGCCTCTCCTACAGCGTCGCGAGCGGCCTAAGAGCCAATCCAATCGATGAATTCGCCGTCCTCTCAATCACCGCGAACGCAAACCCCGCCAACCTTTCTAAAGTTGTACAAGCCATCGATGAAGAGATTCGTAAACTGGTCATGGATGGTGTGACCGAAAAAGAACTGAAAGACAGCGTGCAAGGCTTCTTGCAGAGACAGCAATTAAGCCGTTCTCGCGATGCGACACTTGCTGCTATTCTCGCCAACAATCTTTTCGCCGGCCGCGATATGCAATACTACGAGCGGCTCGAAGCACAGATTGCAGAACTTACCGTCGACGCTGTTAACGAAGTGATCGCGGAATACATGTCACCAGATAATTTAGTGATCGCGACGGCGGGAGATTTTGGAAAACCAACGGCACCAAAACCTAACACCGAGAAACCTAACACCGAGAAACCTAACAAAGACAAGCCCGGAAACGATAACTAACCGTACTCGTTGGAGGGTTCAGGATCGCTTGGGCGATTCGCGGTCGCTGTGCCAACGCTTCATGTTACGAATGCAACATGCCACTACTGACCGAATCCATCCGCAGTTACTGGCCTGAATCGATGTGGCATGATACCACGGTGTTGGTGGCGGTCAGCGGTGGTGCTGATAGCGTAGCACTGCTCCATGGGATCCTCGAACTCGCCTCGAACAAAACCCGCGTCATCGTCGCCCATTTCAATCACGCCGCCCGAGGTGCTGAAAGCGATGAGGATATGGACTTTGTTCGCGAGTTGGCGGTTTCCAAGGGACTGCCCTTTGTGATCGACACCCGGGAAATCCAAGTCGCCTACCCAGCAGACGACCAAGACGCGGGTGAGCCACGTCTCAGTGAATCGCACTTGCGCGATTTGAGGCATCGGTTTCTCAAGCAATCCGCGATGAGGCTGGGTGCGTCATGGATCGCGACCGGTCATCATGCGGACGATTGCGTCGAGACGTTCTTGCACCATTTACTTCGAGGCTCCGGCCCTGCGGGGCTTGCCGCGATGGCTCCGACGCGACGCCTAACCCCTTCCCTTCAATTGGTGCGACCATTGCTCGGCGTCAATCGCCGAGAGATCGTCGACTATCTTAGAGAACACGGGCTCTCGTTTCAAAACGACTCATCGAACGATACCAGCGATTACACACGCAATCGTATTCGTAACGAACTGCTCCCTTGGCTCCGCCATTATGCCCGTACAGAGGGGCTGGATCGGCGACTTTGGAACGCATCCCAGCTGATCCGTGAAGAGCACATGGTGATCGAGTCGTTAGCGAGCGCTTGGCTCAACAATCTCGATATCAGCAATCTCGATAATACCAATCTCGATAATACCAATCTCGATAACACCGAGAGCATGATCGCGTATGAGTTCGATCTCCATGCATGCATGGACACGCCGTGGCCTGTCGTTCGCGAGGGATTCGTGAGACTCTTTCACGATTGGGGGTGGCCACTTCGCGAGATGAGCCAATCCCACTGGAATCGCATTCGTAAATTGATCGATCGCGCTTCGGCCTCGAAACATCCTCAGCGACTGCAACTGCCCGGAAATATCCAGGTTACAATTCGTCGCGGGCGGATGCGTTGGCAAGCACCGCACGATGAATCGACATAAACCATTCACCGCTGGGTCGCTGGCGAACAATCACCTAAACCGCACCATGAAAATAGTTCTCATGGGAACAGGCCCGTTCGCTGTTCCCTCCTTCGACAAAATTGCCAGCGCTGGTCACGAAATCTTGGGAGTCGTGGCTCGTCCTCCCGTTTTGTCCTCGGGTAAAGCACCCCCGGAGAGCCCAGTGGTGGTGTGGGCAAAGGCAAACGGTTTCTCGATCGCGACTCCGGACTCGATCAACGCGGTGGATACGGTCGCGTGGCTCAAGGGACTGTGCGCCGATCTATTTGTCGTCTGCGACTATGGTCAGATCCTGTCGAAGGAAGCCCTCGGGACTGCAAGGCTCGGCGGAATAAACTTGCATGGTTCCCTCCTGCCGCGTCACCGTGGTGCAGCTCCAGTCCAGTGGTCGATCCTGTCGGGAGACTCGCATGCTGGAGTTTCCGTGATCCATATGACACCGCATCTCGATGCAGGTCCTGTTTTGGTCCGCGCGCATACCCCGATCGGCGAACATGAGGATGCCGGGCAATTGGAGCAGCGACTGAGCCAACTCGGGGTTGCTCCCACCCTCGATGCGATCGCGATGTTGGCTGAAAATGATTCCCTTCCCAGTCTTCCGCAGGATCCCGCGTACGCGACCAAGGCTCCTCGATTGAAGAAAGCCGATGGGCAATTGAATTTCCGTTATCGTGTTTCATGGATCGATCGTCAAATTCGAGGCCTTCAACCCTGGCCTGGAGTCTTCGCCAACCTTCTGCTCCCCGATGGAAAGTCGATGCGTTTGATCATCCATCGTGCGCGACCGATCCCCACGGCAACAGCTTCGGTTCATCCCGAGTCGATCGTTCCAGGTATGTTGCTCCACGGCAAAATGATTGAATCGCTTAGTGCACCTAAAACGGCCGGCGCCAGTTTGACGAGTTTGGGGTGTGAGCTCGCGGTCGCAACCATCGATGGATATCTGAGCATTGAAATTCTGCAGCTCGCGGGAAAAAAGGCGATGACGGCGGACGAGTTCCTGCGTGGGTATGGCCGGCACACTTTGCTTCGCTTGGAAACGCCAGATGAGTCTCATCCGTTGCTCGAGCGAATGATCGGTATGGCACCTGCGGCACCCATTCAGAGCGGCACCCATTCAGAGACCAGTTCAGAACGGAGCATGACCCAGTGAGTTCCACATCGCGTACGAGATCCATCGGGCTTGTCTCGCTGGTCTGTTTGGTCATTGGAAACATGATTGGATCGGGGGTTTACATCTCGAGTACCTACGCGCTCGGAGCCTTGGGGGATGCTAGGCTGGTGCTCCTGGCATGGGCGCTCGGTGGTGCCCATGCGATTTGCGGCGCGATCGCGTATGCGGCGCTCGCAAAACGTATACCCATGTCTGGAGGTGAGTATGCGTTCTTGTCTCGATTCGTTCATCCATCGGTCGGCTTCATGGCCGGTTGGATTTCACTCATCGCAGGCTTCACCGCTCCGATTGCGACCGCAGCGTTGGTGTTTGGGAATTACATGAGTGAAAGCAGGACAGCCAACGATACCACGCGATGGATAGCCACTGGGTTGATCCTGGCAGGTGCTCTGTTTCATTGGATCCATTTGAAGACCGGTTCGTGGGTGAACAACGGCATTGTTCTCCTCAAGTTCATTGGTTTTGCAGTTTTTGCGTTTGCATGCGTTTCGTTCCTGCAGCATCCATCGACCAGCGACCCCAATGTTCCGTTTGTCCCCGCACTCAACGAGTCACTCTTCTCGCTCGAGTACTTGGCCAAACTGGATCATGGCGCGATCTGGATGACCATTCTCGTCCAACTCTTTTTCATCTCGTTGTCGTACACAGGGTTTAACGCGAGCATCTATCTCGCCGGCGAGATAGATCGCGAGCAAATCGGGGGGGCACCAAGCAACCAACCAATCGGCAGCAATATGCTAGTACCACGGTCCATGATCATCGCCTGCTTGCTAGTCACGGCAATCTACCTGGGGCTTAACTATTTGTTCCTTGCGTGCGACACGCGCGAAGCGATCTTGGCGGGAGGCGATTATTTTGTTTCGGATGTCGCGTACGACGTCGGAGGTTCGACCTTGAGATGGGTGATGCGCATTACCATTGCGCTCTCGTCGGCAACGAGTGTCTTAGCCATGCTGGCCACAGGTCCTCGAGTCTATGCACAGATGGCCGCCGATGGTTGGTTGCCATCTTGGTTGGGATTCCAAAACGGTGTGCCGAGAGCGGCGATCGGGATCCAAGCGGCGTTGAGTATCGCGCTGGTGTGGTTGGCCAACATTCTCGATATGATTAGTTACTTGGGTATCACGTTGACCGTTTGCGGCGCTTTGGCCACGAGTACTTTGTGGATTGCCTATCAAGCCATGAGCGATCGGAGGCCGATCGCTTGGTGGGAACATGCGGCTTTGGCGGTTTACATCGCAGGAGCGTTGTTGCTTCTGATCGCTGCTTGGTTTGTGAAACCGATGCAATTCTGGTGCTGCCTAGCGACGTTTGCGAGCGGATTTGCTGTCTATTTGGTTTCCCGTGGCCGATCCGAGAGGAGGCCGATCGCGGGCTAGAGATCGCAATTTCGACATGAAAATGGCATCCGAAAAAAATCGGGTTCTTTTCGCTCGGCAATTGGGAGTTGGATGCCTACAATCGGGGGCATGAACCAGGACGATGAAGCCTATTATCTGAGCCAGATCCCGAAGCCTCGCGGAACCAGGATCAACGCATCGAAGATTTCGACGGTGCTCAACCGCGTGATCGAGCAGAAGGGGTACGCTGCGATCCAGTCGAGGGAGTTGCTCGGCCAAGCATGGGAGCAAGCTGTCGGGCCGCATTTGGCGCCGCAAACCCGTGTGGGCAAGGTGGAGCGGGGGGCATTGCAGGTTTTTACGTCGAGCAAGATCGTATTGACCGAATTGGAGTTCATGAAACCGCAATTGCTCAAGTCGATCCAGAAGTCGTTGCCCGATTTTTCGATTCGTTCCTTGAAGTTTCGTTGCGATGGCCACCGGTGATTCGCGATGTTTGGCACATCGGTGATTCGTGATGTTTGGCACATCGGTGATTCGCGATGTTTGGCACGAAGTTAGGCAATTAGATCGCACTCAGGTGGTTGAAGGCTGAACGAGATGGCATCTGCTTTTGCTCTTACCGTCGCTTACGATGGGACTCGGTATGCGGGTTGGCAAATACAACCTAATGGAATTGCCGTTCAACAAGTCCTCTCCGACGCGGTCTCCAAGGTGATCGGGCACTCGGTTCAGGTTCAAGGGAGTGGTCGAACCGATTCAGGGGTGCATGCCACCGGCCAAGTCTGTTCTTTTGCGACCGATGGATGGTCGCATCCTGCGGATCGGTTGGTTCAAGCGATCAACCGGCATTTGCCTCGCGACATTGTCGTGCTGGAGAGTCGAGGGGTTGTGGCCGGTTTTGATCCGATTCGAAATGCGATCGGCAAGCGGTACCGCTATACCATTCGAATGTCGCGTGTACCCGATCCGATCCATCATCCGTATCATTGGTGGATCACGCGGCAACTCGATATTGCAGCGATGCGGGAAGGGGCTGCACGGTTGATTGGCACTCATGATTTCAAGGCATTTGAGGCGCAAGGGTCCACGCGCAAGACCTCGGTGCGGACGGTTCGAGCGCTGGAAATCGCTGAGCGCGAGCATCTTCGCGGACGGGAGTTAACGCTGGAAATTGAGGCGAATGGTTTTCTGTACAACATGGTCAGGAACATCACCGGAGCGCTGGTGGCGATCGGGAGCGGGCGGTTTTCGACCCGATGGATCGAGGGTTTGATCGAGTCCCGGGAGCGGGACCCGGAGGGCAAAACCGCACCTGCTCGTGGCCTGTGCTTGATCCGGGTCGACTATCCACCCCAACTGTTTTTGCCGTCGGAAGGGGCAAGTTAGCTCGGAAAGTTCTGGAAACGCTGGGTTTCCGCGTTTTTTTGGGGTTGTTGGGCGTCGATGATTTCCCATAATTTCGCTTCTATTCAAAGATTCCTTCCAGCAGCCCTGCGCGGAGTAGCGCGGACCGCCGACTGGAAATGGCGATCGTTAGGAGCGATTTATTTATGGCACGGTATACCGGCCCAAAAGCCCGCATCAATCGACGCTTGGGCGCCCTGTTGTACGAAAGTGCAGGTTGCGTACGAGCTTACGAAAAGCGAAGCGAGAGCCCTCCGGGGATGCATCCACGCAGCCGTCGTTCGAGCAACTACGGCACTGCCCTCGCTGAAAAGCAAAAGATCAAGTATTTCTATGGCCTCGGTGAACGCCAGCTTCGTCGTTACTTCGATGACGCGGTTCGCAAGAAGGGGAACACCGGTCAGACCCTGCTCTTGATGTGCGAACGTCGGCTCGACAATGTTCTTCGCCGAATCGGTTTGGCGAAGACTCGTCCACAAGCCCGTCAAGGCGTTGTGCATGGCCACTTCAAGGTCAACGGCGTCAAAGTGACCAGCCCTTCGTTCATGCTCCGCCCTGGTGACGTGATCGAAATTCGCAGCAACGAAGCCATCCGGAATCTTTATCGAGGAATCATTGCGAACGGTGCACCAGCTCCGCTCGACTGGGTGTCTCTCGATACCGAAGGCCTCAAAGCGACGGTGCTCGGCCAGCCTGGCGCCAGCGACATTTCGCTGCCAGTGAACGCCAACATCGTGGTCGAATTCTTGTCGCGATAACATCGCTGTTGTCGTCGCTAAAATTCTATTGGGGCTCGGTTCGAATTTCGAACAGAGCCCTTTTGTTTTCCCTATGTTTCGTGACCCTGTTCTTTTCTTCATGGCGAACATCGAATGCACGTACCAGTTGTAGTCTTGGGTGGTGGCCCCGGCGGATATGCAGCAGCGTTTCTTGCGGCGGACGAAGGGCTCGAAGTCGTGATCGTCGAGTCCGAACCAAAGCTCGGCGGTACGTGCTTGCTCCGAGGTTGTATTCCCTCTAAAGCGTTGTTGCATGTGGCCAAGGTGATCGAAGAGGCTCATGAACTGAGCGAAGGTTGGGGTGTCGAGTACCCCAAACCCAAGATCGATATCAACAAGGTTCGAGCCAGAAAAGAAAAGGTGATCGAGACGCTGACCGGCGGGCTCGGGCAGCTTTCCAAGCGACGTAACGTCAAAGTGATCCGCGCGCGGGGCAAGTTTGAAAACTCCACGACATTGATCCTCGAAGGAAACGATCCGAGCATTCCAGAAGGTGGCAAGATAACATTCGACTATTGCGTTTTGGCCACGGGCAGTACCCCAGCCATGCCCCCCAACTTTCAAGTCGGCTCCAAGCGGGTTATGGATTCCACCGGTGCTTTGGAATTGGTCGATATCCCAGAACGATTGCTCGTCATCGGTGGTGGTTACATCGGTCTCGAGATGGGAACCGTTTACGCCCACCTCGGTTCGAAAGTTAGCGTGGTCGAATGGACTGATGCGCTCCTTCCCGGTGCCGATCGAGATTTGGTTGCCCCGCTTCAACGCCGTCTGAAGGGCTTGTTCGAAAACCGTATCTACTTGAACACGAAAGTCGGTTCTGTCGCGGAAATCGACAATCAAGTCGAAGTCACGTTTGAAGGTCCTGGCAAATTTGGTCATGAACGATTCGATCGTGTCCTCGTCAGTGTCGGCCGTCGTCCTTCGAGCCGAGGGATCGGACTTGAGAACACAATGGTCCAAGTCAACGAGCGAGGTTTTGCTGTTTGCGATAAGCAGCAGCGAACTGCCGACCCTCACATTTTTGCGATTGGCGATATCGCGGGCGAACCGATGCTCGCGCACAAAGCCAGTCATGAAGCGAAGGTTGCCATCGAAGTCATTCTCGGACGCGATGTCACGTTTGATAAACAAGCCATCCCGGCGGTTGTATTTACCGACCCTGAGATCGCCTGGGCAGGTTTGACCGAAGAACGGGCCAAACGGGAAGGGATCGCTGTGGATGTGGAAATCTATCCATGGGCAGCGAGCGGTCGAGCACAAGCGCTCGGTAGGACCGACGGTTTGACCAAATGGCTCATCGATCCCGAAACGCATCGCGTGCTCGGTTGCGGCATCGTCGGTTCTGGTGCCGGTGAATTGATCGCCGAGGCGGTGCTGGCGATCGAGATGGGTTGCGAAGTGCGCGATATCACGGAGTCGATCCACCCCCACCCAACCTTGAGCGAAACATTGATGAACGCTGGCGAAGTTCACTTCGGGACCGCCACGGAAATCTACAAACCGAAGCGCCACGCGAGCGCCGAGTAAACCATGTCAGCCCCCCGAGGCCGCCATTCGTATGCAAGCCCGAACAGAGCCCCAGCGCTCTGGGCTGCGTGCTCGTTGGCCTTCGGGCACTCGTTGGCATCGGCACCAGCCGCCGCACAAGAACTCAACGCGCCTGCACGGGCCCGGTCCGCTGACTCCACATCGGTCCCCTCGACGGTAGCCTCCGTTATTGCTTCCGATACAGACTCCGATACAGACTCCGCAGTAGCTCCATGGAGCGGCTCGATCCTCCTGTGCGGCGGCTCCACGTTGCCGAAACCGATCCTAGACACTTTCTTTCGGTTAGGAAGCGGTACCGCAGGAAAGCTGGTGATTATCCCGACAGCGTCACCCCGGTCCGATCTAGGTGATTTCAGTTTTTGGACCGATTATTGGAAAGATTACGCTTGGCAATCAATCGATGTTGTTCATGCATCGAATCGGGAGCAATGGCTTACGGATCCATCGTTGGTCGACCAATGGGTCGAACGCTTACGAGGTGCGGATGCCGTTTGGATTGCCGGGGGCGATCAAAGCCGATTGAGCGAACGTTATCTCGGGACTCCCGTTGAGTCGGAACTCGCGCGATTGCTCGAGCGAGGCGGTGTATTGGGTGGAACCAGCGCGGGAGCGGCGATCTGTTCGCAAAGGATGATTTCAGGCGGAACCGTTCGCCCCGAGTTCAAAACAGGGTTCGGGCTATTGCCAGGTGTGATTATCGACCAGCACTTCTTGGCGAAAAACCGACAAGAAAGACTGCATCGCGCCGTAACCGACCACCAAACCTTATACGGCCTGGGTCTCGATGAGTCGACTGCGTTGTGGATCCACGGAACGAAAGCTCGGGTGATCGGGAGTGGTAAAGTCCACTGGTACGGTGGCGAGCGAGGTGCAGCAGCCGATCCTACTCAAGCAACATCTTCGGAACCGCAAAAAAACTTTGCTGCCGACGAGGAGTGGGGCGACGGGAGTGAGATCCCACTCGATGCATTAAAGCTATTCGATCGTTAGTTGCTAAATTCCTATGGACGCTTGGATTGCGTCTCGGATCGATTTTTTACCTAATGGCGTTTTATCGCCGAAGGGTCCGTCGGCACTTCCTTGTGGCCAACTCTTTGGATCCGCATACGTTCCGTCATCGCGATATTCCTTTTGCAATCGCTGGATCTCTTGCTTCAGGTCGGATAAGAGTTTCGCGACATCAGGCCGCGATGCGACGGTGGGATCGAAGAGCAGGTTGTTTTGCTCATTCGGGTCTTTTTCCAAATCGAACAATTCGTAGGCATCTTTACGCCAGTAGTAAATCAATTTGTGGTTTGCTGTACGAACGCCGTAGTGGGCTCGCGTGTTGTGATGGCCGGGATCGTGGTAGTAGCGATAGTAGATCGAGGATCGCCAATCGCTCGGCGTTTTGCCATGAAGCAATGGAACGATCGATCGGCCTTGGATGCTCTCCGGAATAGCAACTCCTGCCAATTCCAAGAACGTTGGGGCGAAATCGATGTTGGCGACCATGCCTTCAGGAGTCGAGCCGGCAACGACGCCGGGGCCACGGACAATCAATGGGGTTCGCAATCCGGGTTCGTACATGAACCGTTTGTCGTACATTCCAAGGTCGCCGAGATACCAACCATTGTCCGCCGTGTACACCACGATCGTGTTCTTCGCCAAATCGTTCGTGTCTAGGTACTCAAGGACGTGACCGATACTGTCATCGACACCTTGGACGCATGCGAGGTAATCCTGCATGTACCGTTGGTATTTCCATTGGACCAAATCCTTACCGGTGAGTTGTTTTCCATCGATGGTGAGTTCCATGGGCTTTTCGCCTAGCCATGCGTTGAGCTCTTTTCCGCTCAGGCCGTCGGGTGGAGTTAGCTTTAAATCGCTTCGGGTGAGATCCTTGGCGATCGTTTGGGCGTTTTCAGGAAGAGCGGCTGGACGTGTCGCATAGTCGTCCCAGAGTGTGTCCGGTTCTGGGAAGGACCGATTGCGAAACGCTTCTTTGTTCTTTGCATCAGGCTCCCAACCGCGGTGAGGTGCTTTGTGGTGCAGCATCAAAAAGAATGGCTTCTCCTTGGGGCGAGTCTCGAGAAACTCGATCCCGAGCGCCGTTGTTACTTCGGTGCAGTGGCCTTCGATCGTCAGCTTGTGACCAGGGACGAGGAATTGAGGGTCCTTGTAGGAGCCTTGGCCCGGCAGAACGATCCAGCGATCGAAGCCGGTCGGATCCGAGCCGAGGTGCCATTTGCCGATCATCCCGGTATGGTATCCGGCACTCTGCAACCGTTTTGCTACGTGATCTCGGGCTCCATCGAACCGATTGAAGACCGGCACTCCATTGAGGTGCGAATACTGGCCGGTCAGTAGTGTTGCGCGGCTAGGGGTGCAAATCGAATTGGTGACGAAAGAATGGATGAATCGAGCACCCTCTTTGGCCAAACGGTCTAAATGAGGAGTTTGATTGACTTTGGAGCCGTACGCCGAGATCGCATGCCGCGCGTGGTCGTCAGAAAAAATGAATAGGATGTTTGGGCGATCCTCTGCGATACCAACGTTCGCACAGCAGAAAATCATGAGTGTGCTGAGGAAACGAATGAACTCAGATCTCGAAGCGACGCCGAAGATGTTGGGATAGGTCAGCATGTTGGTGGGAAGCGTGAGGTAAGTGCGTTAAGGGAGGCTGCATTTTTAATAAAACACAGCAACGTCATTGTAACTGCATCGAACTGCTATGTTGTTGATCAATCGACCAGCGATTGCAACGTTTTTCGGTCAGCCTCGGAATTGACGGGGTTGAAACCCAATTCGAGTTCCGATTGAAGCAGGCTCGCATGCTTTGCATCGATGGAACGACGAAGATCCTTGTCTCGGGTGGCGATATAGACACCGGCGACCGATACGGAATCGCGTATGTTGATTTGCCTTCCTTCGATCGTGAACTCCACATGGTGCGTCCCTTCGGAATCAATACGAAAGACGCTGAGTTGCTCATCGGCATCACCGTCTTTGGTCGCGCTCAGCCATGGAGGTAGTTGGAATGGAAACACGCCAGCACGTTTTTCGAAGCGAAACGTTTTTGAGCGTTCGTCGATGGCGTAACCGATGTCATTGACGACCAGCAAGGCCGTGTCGCGGGTGACCAAGGAGTTTAGATCCCACTCCAGCAGTCCATCGTTGGTTTGCCGCTCGTACTGATAACTCACGCATTGTTCCAAGATGGGTTTCAGCAATTGGATTTCGCGACCGACTCGACGGATCGGATCGATCAAGTCAGGGAATTTAGCGAGAGACTTCATGCTCAAATTGAACCAATACAACGAGGCGATCCCATTGCCTAAACCCTGCCACGCTTGGGACCGCAACTCATCGGGTGTCGGGGAACCACGCCTCGGGCTAAGCACACCACCCCAGTCGTGATGGGCGCCTTGGGACCAATAAGCGATCGTTACCGGGCGACTTTGTTGCCGCAAGCTCCTCGTCATGTCACCGATCGTCTCCAGCGGAGCTCCCCAGCGAATCGATTTTCCTCCCCAGCGATCGTATTTGGACCATGAATCGGCGGCAGGAGCGATGACGCGATACGCATCGTAGTGGGGATAATCGCATAAACCGATATAGTATCGCCAGTCCCTCTCCTCGCTCAACGTGATCGTGGTGGGTAGCTTCCATGATTGGTACGGAGCGAGTTGGTCGAAGACTTCTTGGGGTGGGACCGGACGCCCACCGCCATACTGTGGTTCGCCGAGAAATTCGATGGCATGAATGGTAGGTAGCATCGAATCAGAATCGTAACGATTTTTGTCCGCCATCCGGTTGAATCGTTTGATGGGATACTGCGAGTACAGCTCCTGATTGTCGGTATAACCGGACACTTCTTCGATCTGGCCCGTGTTGACGTACAGTTGGGACAACGTCTTTAGAAAGGGGATTTGGGTCATGCTGTTGCGTCCTTTGACGACGCTCGCGACCCAACCGCCACTGATGTCAAACGATGAGCGACGAATCTTGAGATATCCCCAAACATGAATTTCTTCATCGCGAGCGATTGGACGGACGACCATCTCTACCGCGGCATACGTCAGTGGCAACGGACCAAGATCCAGTTCAATGCCACCAATCTCACCCGCAGGAACGATCGCATCCTCGGGGTAGGGTTTGAGTTCACGCTGGATCGGTTTGGGGTAAAGGGTATGGAACGTTTCGTTGGACTGCGGTAACCAAAGACGGCAGGAAACCATCCGAATCGGTTCCCGCAGATCGTTGCGGATGGTGGCGAGCATTCTGTCTGGATGCATCGAATTGTTTCCATCGTGCGATCCTGCAGCATGAAACGTGATCGACTCGAAAAAGACACGTGGGAGCGCAAGATTGATCGGTGATTTTGACGAGGACTCGGCACCCAACGAGACATCATGCTCAGTCCCAGCTCCCCAGTCTGCATCGAGCCCATTCCAACGCAGGACTCGCAGAGCTCCGGCATGTAGCTCAAATCCGGTTTTGGAAGCGGTGTCATGCCATGCCCAGCTCTTTTCAGCCAGTAACTCTTCAGGCGTCTTGTCGTCAAATCGAATTGGCGATGGAACCTGGATCGGGCGATCACTTTGATTCTGAACAAAGATCTCGACCCGCGCGGATAGCTCTGGATTAGGTGCGCGTCGCCACTGCATGTTCGGAGAGAACTGATGGGGTGTAACGCTGACACCGATGACTTGGACATCGTCCTCCCAGACTTCGCAGGGAGCAGCGATGACAGCATCGCCGTGCAATGCCGCGGAGAATCCGATCAGCCATGCGATGGTCTGCGTCACGGATCGGAGGAAGCGTGTGGTGGAAACCGAGTAGGTTGTGGCGGAAAAATGGTGTTTAAAAAGCATGTGGAGACCTTGGAGTCCCTGTTAAAGAACCGAAGATTGCTTACGGAAGATAGGATGGAAAAGTTGACAACCCATGCCGTCTCTTCTCAACATGGTAATGTTCGGTAGGTATACTTGGTACTGCACTGACGATGTGTCCTTCCCAACTACCGTTGAAGTCAAGCCTCCCTTTACTCAAGCCTTCTGCAACTGCGTCGAGCAGGTACACCCCTCCCCCTTCTGGGTACTCGCATGACACCGGGTACTCGCACATAACCGGGTACTCCCATGTTATCGGGCCATCGCATGAAACTAAGGAAACTTGGAATGAGCCCGGTTCGTAATCGAATGTTATCAGCCATCCTGTTCCTTGTTCTTGCTCATTCCGGACTCATGACTGCGGCCGTTCAAGCCGTTGCTGGGGAGGATGGCCCCATTCGGTTTGATGAATTGGTCCGGCCGCTTTTCGAGAAGCATTGCATGGAATGCCATGGGCCATCCAAGCAAATCAGCGGACTTAGGCTGGACATTCGGGAGTCTCCTCTTCGCGGTGGTGATTTTGGGGAGCCGGCGATTGTTCCTGGTAAATCCGGTGAGAGTCCGCTTTATACCTACATCAAAGAGCAAGATCATGCCAACGCCATGCCGCCACGGAAGGATGGCCGTCGTCCGCTGAATGACGCCGAGGTTGAAATCCTACGTCGTTGGATTGACGAAGGTGCGGTTTGGGGCGATGCGTCGGCAACGGTGGACCTGGGCAAACTCGACCACTGGAGTTTTCAACCGTTGCAGCGCACGTTCGAGGCTGACTCGATCGATGGGTTTCTGACGAAAAAGCGAACCGAAGCTGGGCTTGCCGCAGCGCCATTGGCGGAGCCGCACCAAATCGCTCGACGATTGTACTTCAATCTCCATGGATTGCCGCCGACTCCGTCTCAAGTCGAGGAGTTCACCAAGGATTGGAAGGAAGATCCAGATAGGGCGGTGGCAATCGCTGTCGATCGGCTTTTGGCGGCACCCCAATATGGCGAACGCTGGGCAAGGCATTGGCTGGATGTCGTCCGATTCGCCGAGAGCGATGGTTTTGAGATGAATCATCCTCGGCCGAGCGCATGGCATTACCGCGATTACGTCATCGAATCCTGGAACGAGGATGAGCCATTCGACGCATTCATTCGAAGTCAAATCGCTGGTGATCGCTTCGGTGTGGATCGAGCCACTGGCTTCTTGGTTGGAGGGCCATGGGATCGCGTCAAATCGCCGGATCCTGTACTTACCGCGAATCAGCGGGCTGATGAATTGCACGACATGGTCAGTGTTACAGGGACTGCGTTTTTAGGGTTGACCATTGGATGTGCTCGATGCCATTCCCATAAATTCGATCCCATTTCTCAGGTGGATTACTATCGAGTCAAGGCATGTCTATCCGGTGTTCAGCATGGAGAGCGGGAGCTCAAGCCTGCGGACCACGCGGAGCGCGAGACGCAGGCGATCGCACTTCGAAAAGAGTTAGGAATCATCGATGCGAACTTGCAGCAGTTGCATCCCATCGCGTCGTTGGAACGCGTTGGGACAGCGTCACCGCCGCGCGGTGCTCGAGCAGCTGTTTCCCATCGAGAAAACGTCGATCGCTTTCGTCCGATCGCTGCAAGGTATTTGCGATTTGAGATATCTGCCACTTCTGGCGGTGAGCCGTGTATCGACGAGCTTGAGATTGTCAGTTCGGCGAACGCGAATGTTGCTCGCGATGCCAAGGTAACATCGTCGGGTGATTTTCCAAACAATCCATTCCATCGTCTGAACCATATCAATGATGGCTTGTATGGAAACTCGCACTCATGGATTTCAAACAGTGCAGGAAAGGGCCAACTCGATTTCGATCTCGGGATGCCTATTGAGATCCAGCGGGTTCATTGGAGTCGGGACAGAACCCCTGAGCCTCAGTATGCCGATCGCGTTATCACAGAGTATTCGATTTCGGTGTCCCTCGATGGAGAGAATTGGACAACGGTCGCCAATCACTCGGATCGTTTGCCGCGGAACGCAGCGGCGGGTGATGTGCCCAATTCCAATTCAGGGCTGACCGATGAAGAGATTGTAAAAGCAACCGAGTGGAGAGGGCGTAAGAAATCGATCGAACAGGAACTGCAAAAGCTCGTTGGGTACCCCAGAGCGTATGTTGGCATGATGGGGAAACCGGAAAGCGTTGCCAGATTTTCGCGAGGTGATCCGACCCAGCCCCGTGAAGCGGTCGCACCGGGAAGTGTTTCAGCTTTGGGCGGTTTTGAACTGGGCTTGGATTCGAGCGATCAAGACCGACGGGTTGCGTTGGCGGAGTGGATTGCGGCGCCTGACAATCCTTTGACAGCCCGAGTGCTCGTCAATCGATTGTGGCATTACCACTTCGGCGTCGGGATCGTCGATACCCCGAGCGATTTTGGTGCTGGAGGAGGGCGTCCATCCCATCCGGAGCTGCTCGACTGGTTAGCGGTACGATTGATCGAGAACCGATGGAGCATTAAGTCTATCCAGCGATTGATATGCAATTCGCAAGCCTATCGCCAAGCCTCTTTAGGGTTGCCGGAGGGGCTGATTGCGCGTGGGAATCAAGTCGATTCCAGCAACCGTTTGCTTTGGCACTTTCCGGCGCGGCGGCTGGAAGCAGAACCGCTGCGAGATACGATCCTCGCGATGAGTGGAAAGCTTTCGCTACAAGCTGGTGGTCCGGGGTTTGATCTGTTTGAACCCAACAGCAACTACGTGCGAGTCTATGAGTCGAAAACGAAATTCGGAGATGGTGATTTTCGCCGGATGGTGTATCAGAACAAACCTCGAGTCGAACTCGATCAGTTGTTCGGTGCCTTTGACTGTCCGGACGCAGGCCAGATCCAACCGCGCCGCAATGTGAGCACGACTCCGTTGCAAGCATTGAATTTGCTCAATAGCCAGTTCATTCTAGATCAATCGAAATGGTTCGCGGAGCGATTGAGAAGAGAAGGTGGTAGCACGTCGCGCGACCAAGTTCGAGCAGCGTTTCTGACAGCCTTTTCTCGTCCGCCGGAAGCGATCGAATGGGAGGTGAGTGACGCGTTCATCCAATCGCAAGGGCTGGACGAGTTCTGCCGAGCGATATTCAACACCAACGAGTTCATCATGGTTTACTAAGAAAGGGATTCAGCGAACGCATGCGTAACCAATTCCAGCGGAATAAATCGCTCTCCCCAACCGGCTCGTTGTTTTTGGACCGACGATTGTTCTTAGGTTGTGGAGCGACGGGATTAGGATCGATTGCGCTTGCATCGATGCTCGGTGACCAGTCGCTGCTGCAGCGAGTGCGAGGCAATGGCCCACCGATCCGTCCGGAGATCGACCCATCCAAACCCTACGCATCCAGATCACCGCACTTCGCGCCCAAAGCCAAGAGGATTTTGCTGATCTTTGTTTCTGGAGCGATCTCCCATGTCGACACCTTCGACTACAAACCGGAGTTGGTCAAAAATCACGACAAACCGATGCCCGATAGCTCCGGGTTGATCACCTTCCAAGGGGAACAAGGGAACCTCATTGAGCCCAGGTGGAAATTCCGGCCTCGGGGTGAGTCGGGCAAAATGACCAGCGACCTGTTGCCTCGCATCGGTGAACTGGCCGACGATATTTGTTTCATCCATTCGATGACGGCCAAGTCCAATACGCATGGGCCGGCAGAGAATCAAATGGCGACCGGCTTCACGCTCGACGGGTTCCCAAGCATTGGGGCTTGGGTCAGCTACGCGCTCGGTTCAGAGTGTCAGGATCTGCCAGCCTTCGTTGCGATTCCAGACCCGCGTGGGATTCCACAAATCGGTGCGAGACAATGGTCCAGCGGTTTTTTGCCTGCTGCCTTTCAAGGAACTCCGTTCAATTCAGACCGGCCGATCCCGAATCTGGTACCTCCGGCGGAGATCCCTCGAGAAAAGGATATTGCGACCCGCGAGTTCCTGAGACGGTTGAATCAGTTTCAAATCGATCGCAATCCGCAGGATGAAGCTCTCGCGGCGAGGATTGCGAGTTATGAACTCGCTGCCAAGATGCAATTGGCTGCTGCATCGCTCAACGACCTTTCCGATGAGACCGACGAGACGTTGGCACTCTACGGGGCGGACGATACGAAGAATACCAACAAGGCTCGGTTTGCGAAGAACTGCATTCTCGCCCGACGCTTGCTCGAACGGGACGTTCGATTTGTGCAACTCTTCAATGGGTCGTATGCCATGGGGGAAGGGGTTGGTAATTGGGATGGTCACAAGGTGATCGAGCAGCAGTATGCCATCCACGGTCCAATCCTAGACCAACCTGTGGCTGGTTTAGTCACCGATCTTAAACGCCGAGGGTTGCTCGACGATACGCTGATCGCGTTTGTAACCGAGTTTGGACGGATGCCAACATTCCAAAAGGGCGCCAGTGGCCGGGATCATAATCCGTCGGGTTTTACCGTCTGGCTGGCAGGGGCTGGGGTCAAGCGAGGGTACTCGTACGGGGCTACCGATCCGTTTGGGTACAAAGCGATCGAGAATGTGGCCACGATCTACGATTTGCATGCGACGATCCTGCATTTGCTGGGGCTCAATCATGAGCAGTTATCGTTCTATCACAACGGGATCGAGCGACGGCTGACCGACGTTCATGGCCATGTACTCAGCGAACTACTTTCGTAATTTGTTAGGTCTTCGATTTTCATCGGTGAATAAAGATTTTTTGAACGCCACGCAATCTGGTTGACTTCGATGCGATATTCCGTATCCTAGCCGCATGCGTGAGGTGACCGAAAGCAAAACAAGTGCTTTTCGGGCAACAGGGAACACCGGTGAAAACCCGGGACGGTCCGGCCGCTGTGAGTTGTCCGCAGGATTCTATAGAGTTTTCGATAGAGTGCCCTGCCAGCTCAACCCGCTTCTAGCGAAGTGCCATTGGTTCAGCAAACGAATCGAGAAGGCGAACGGGTTGAGTGCGACAGCAAGTCAGAAGACCTACCTCGCGAAATGGCAGTGTTTCGCTTTCTGGGATTGAGGCGACTGCTGTGAGCCAGCACTTCTTGTACTCCAAGTGCCCCAATACAACTTGAATCGCGACCAGCACTCCGGGCCGCGTTTCACCCCCTGCACGGAGCATTTCCGGGGAGCGATGCATGCGCGTCGAGCCGTCGAATTCGGAGCCCCACACAAACGCGAACTATGATTTTTCGTACTATGAATGCCGCAGTCCTCCTTGCGGGCTGCCTTGGCATGACCTTCGCACTTCCCAGCGAAACCGTTCGCGCAGACATCGTTGGTTTCGAGGAATTGAGTGTCTATTCGGTGGGTTCTGGAGGCTTATATTACAAAGGGGACAAGGGAAACGGGACCTTCAACACCGACGGTTGGACCAGTGGCGGCGTTCATTTTTCGAATACCTACGAGAACGATCCAATTTACGGTCCTTACTGGGGGGGCTCCGCCTACTCGCGAGTGAACAGCGGCACCGTTGGTGGATTCGACAACCAATTTGCAGCGAGACCTGGATTAGGAAGTAACGGTTCGAGTCAGTATGCGATCCTCTACAACAGTTACCAAGGAGAAGCGGTCATCACCTTCGGTGCACAGGTGAGTGTCAAGTCGTTCGACATCAGCAACACGAGTTACGCGTACTACTCGATGAAGAATGGGGACTCATTTGCCAAAAAATTCGGGGGCGGTAGTGGAAACGACGCGGACTTTTTCAAGCTGAGTATTCACGGTTTTCGCGGAAGCTCGCTTACTGGAACGGTAGATTTTTTCCTTGCGGATTATCGGTTTGCGGATAATTCGAAGGACTACATTGTGAGCGATTGGACCAATGTGGGCCTAACCTCTCTAGGAGCTGTAGACTCATTGAGGTTTTCCATGCAATCCAGCGATACGTCTGAATTCGGTGGCTTTCAGTACATGAACACACCTTCCTACTTTGCGATGGATGGATTGCAGTTCAGTTCGGTCCCTGAGCCAGGTACGATTGCATTGCTCGCATCGGTCGCGGCGGTTGGTTTGCTGCGAAAGCGATTCAAGAAGAGGGTAATGTTGAAGGTCTGCTAAGCAATCCCCACACACCGATTCTTTGCGCGTAGCCGCGTTATCGACCGTAATAGCAATAAAAAACCTAGCTCTCGTCCGGGAGGATCAAGAGCTAGGTAGTCGCTTATTCAGGAATGAAGCAAGGGTTATTTGCCTTCGGAGCAGCAAGCGCCTTGTTCGCAGGATGCTGAATCCTTTGCGGCGCTATCGCAGCAGCTAGACGGTGCATCGGTTTTCTTGCAGCATGATTGGCCTACGCAGCATTCGCATGCGCATGCATCGCAACTGCAAGATCCGGTTTCGCAGCAGCAGGAGCCGTCGGGACAGCAACCTTTGCAAACGCACGAGGAGTCTTTGGTTGCTGCGGTGGCGTTCTTGGAATCCCGGAATGCGTTTGCACCCGCGATGGTGGCAACCAAGGCGAGCAAGAAGGCAAAAGCACCTGCGGTGAAGTAAGTCGTTTTCATAGTGTTTAACCTTTTTTGAATCGATATGTTTTAGTTCAGTATAAATCTATAGATCGGGTTGTTTCGGAAGGTGGGGGATCGGTTTCATGAAACCGAGGAACGCCTTCCAAAATCATCTTAGGGTGAATGGCTGCGAGAGTATCGCTGTTCCCAACGGAAAAACCGTAAGAGACTGGCAACAACGCACCCGCACGCGACGGGATCGATACACCGCTAGATCAACAATTCCATCGCTGCAATTGCGTGCGGAGTGGTAGAGAGGCGAGAACGCCTGAGCCTCTGGACCGATTTCGAAGCGACGCATCGTTCAAGGCGTTCGCCGAATGTAGTGTTGCCGGTAGTAGCCAAACTACCAAATCATCGAAATCGGCTTTCGATGGGCCTGTAGAAGAGGTTCTTTCATTGGAGAGAACGATGGCGTGGAAGCAACCGCAGGGAGTTTGGGTGTCCACCGAACAGCAAACAGGTTTCGAGACCGATGTCCGCTTAGAACGTTGTTGGACTGTGTCCCGGCTGTCGTTTTGGTCCGTATGTCCGTCTTGAGTTGCATAGCAGGAGCTCGCCGTGCAACACGACTTGCGGGGAGCAACGCCTGGATCGGCAGACTGTTCGCCACTAGAGACAGTTCCAAACCACTTGCCAAAGAGCGAAGCGACGTGGCTGGCAGTGCAGCAGCACGAATTAGGGCCCCATAGCAGGGCTACGCTCATCGATAGGGCAATCAGTGCTCGAAACATCACACACCTCTCTAGGAAACTATACGATCCTGCGTGTGCGGCGTCTCGGCCAATTTTCACCGTTTTTTACGAAAAGAAGTGTCGCTGGTGGGGGTCGAACCCACACGACCGTATCACCGGTCCTTGGATTTTAAGTCCAATGCGTCTGCCATTTCGCCACAGCGACCTCTTCAACGGTCCAGTAGTTTATCGTATGACCCGACTCTCTGGAACGGCTCTCTCCATCGGTTACCCTTGGATTTCGTTGCCGATTCTTCCCGCTTATAGAATATACTAAAGGAGCCAGCGAGATGGCTTGAACGGTTTGGCGTGTTGCGTTTCCGTACATGGACTTTCCATGACGCCTCGGTTTTTCGTAACATTTAAGTCGATCGATGCCGTTAGGCCAACGCCTTCCAACTTGCCGGCTGGCTCCGAGTGCGGTACCTACCTTCCCATGAATGGCCACCTACCTGTTAATGGCCACCTACCTGTTAATGGCTACCTTCCCCACTCACCAACCAAGCTGCGGTCTCCCTTGCCGGAACCACGGCCGCGATTTGTTGGCTAACCATTACCTCTTAAACCGAATCGTTTCCTGGATGATTTTTTTCAATCGTTGCCAACCGAAGACCTCGAAGAGTCGCATCGGTTCCTTGCCCTGTTTGTGGGCGTGGTCGTTGCCGCTGGGTGCCTTATTTTGGGGGTGGGCGGATCCATGCGGTGGGCAAGATCCAAAGATCGATTTTTTTGAATCGAAGATCCGACCGATCCTCGTGGAAAAGTGTTACGAATGCCACAGTGCCAAGTCGTCGGATCTCGGTGGCACGCTGCGACTGGATGCACCGGGACTGATGCGTCGCGGTGGAACGATGGGGCCAGCGTTGGTGGTTGGAACCGCCGATCAAAGTCTCTTGATCCGAGCGGTCGAGTACAACGACGCTGGTCTCCAAATGCCACCGGACGGAAAACTCACCCAGGAGCAAATCGACGATCTGAAGAGGTGGATCGCCGAAGGAGCCATCGATCCACGGCCTGAACTGGAGGAGGCTCCTGCGGCAGGTATGAAATCGAATCCGCAATTGCTCTCTGCCACCCACTGGGCCTATCAGCCTCTTGTGGAGCCAACTGTCCCAACCCCATCGGGCGATCTATCGACGGAGAGCGACCCGATCGATCGATTGGTCGCATTAAAGCTCGCTTCAAACGGATTATCGCTCGCGACGGAAGCGGACCGACGAACTCTAGTTCGCCGTTTGTATTACGACTTGCTCGGTATTCCGCCAACGCTGGCACAAATCCAATCGGTCGAAGCAGACACATCTCCTGAATGGTACACCACGCTTGTCGACGGATTGTTGCCATCCCCTCACTTCGGTGAGCGGATGGCGCGTCGTTGGATGGATGTAACTCGCTACGCGGACAACAAAGGTTATGTCTTCGTTGAAAATCGCGAATACCCCCACGCCTACCGCTATCGAGATTGGCTGATCCGATCGTTCAACAACGATCTCCCGTACAATCAGTTTGTGCGTTACCAATTGATCGGAGATCGATTGGATCCTCAGAATGCGGAGGGGCATTTGGATGCGATGGGGATGCTGACCTTGGGTCGGCGGTTTCTGAACAATGTTCACGACATTGCGGACGATCGGATCGATGTGATCACGCGAGGCTTGTTAGGGGTCACGGCTGCGTGCGCTAGATGCCATGATCACAAATTCGATCCGGTCTCGATGGCCGATTACTATTCGTTGCATGCCGCATTGCTTGGAAGCGAAGAGCCAGGTGGCGACCCGTCGCCGATGCGACTTGTGGATAAAGAGAGCCAAGGTCCAACGCGGTTGCTACTGCGAGGCAGTCCAGGAAATCCTGGCCCGGAAGTTCCGAGGCGTTTCATTGGATTCCTAACGCCCTCGAACGCTGTGGAAATGAAGACCGGAAGCGGTCGGCTGGAAATGTCGGAGGCGATTGTCGATGCGAAGAATCCTTTGACATCGCGTGTGTACGTGAACCGCATCTGGGGTTGGATTTTCGGAGTGCCGCTTGTCGATACGCCCAGCGATTTTGGCGTGCGTTGCGAACCACCGGTTCATCAAGGGGTCCTTGATTCCCTCGCGTGGGATTTTCAAAAACAAGGCTGGAGCACGAAGCAATTGATTCGTCGCATTGTCTTATCGCGAGTCTACCGTCAAAAAAGCGATCATCGGCCCGAGGCGTATGCGCTAGATCCGGAGAACCGTTGGTTGTGGAGATCGCAACGCAAGCGGATGGACTTTGAATCGCTTCGGGACGCTCTCCTTGCAGCGACCGGCCAACTCGACCGAGCGGTCGGTGGCACGAGTGTCAACATTACCGAACCCCCGTTTCCCAAGCGTCGTACGCTGTATGCTTACATCGATCGCCAAAACTTACCGCAGATCTTTAGGTCGTTTGACTTCGCGTCCCCTGATTCTCACGTGCCGCTGCGGCCTCAGACCACAGTGCCGCAACAAGGTTTGGTTTTGATGAATAGCGATCTGCTGCAAAGCATGCTTGTCGATATCGCTGTGCGGGCTTCGGAGCGAGGAGGCGAGGCCGGGATCGAGTACTTGTTCGAAGAGATCTTAGCTCGAAAGTGCAATCCACAAGAGCGCGAGTGGTTCGCTGCATTGATCGCAGCCAACGACAGATCTCTTCCCGATAGCCATCAGAATCAATGGTCGTACGGAGTTGCCAATTACAACCCGGAAACCGGTCGAATCGAACAATTCCGATTGCTGCCTCGGTTTGTCAGTGGGAGATGGCAAGGGACCAAGGATGAGTTGCCCGATCCAGAGCTCGATTGGGCATTGTTGAACTCCACAGGTGGTCATCCTGGTGCTCGGTTGGATCAAACGGTCGTCCGGCGATGGACGGCCTTTGCGCCGGTTACTCTTCGGATCCGGGGAAATTGTAAGCACCCTGCGGAACCCGGGAACGGAGTTCGCGCATCGATTGTGGTGCGAGGAGTTGAGAAAGTTGGTGAATGGACCGTGCACCACGGATCCTCGGAAACCAATGTCGACGAAGTCGTCGTGGCCCCGGGTGACACGATCGATTTTGTAACGGATAGTTTAGGAGATGCCAACAGCGATACCTTTGAATGGAAAGTGCGATTGGTCTCCAATGGCGAGGGATCGTACAAATCCAATAGCGAGCGTCACTTTGGCGCGACCCAACCGGTAACGCTTTCGCCGTGGGAGCAAGCTGCCCAGGCGTTGCTGCTCACCAATGAGTTTTGTTTCATCGATTGACGGATCAATCGCAATCGTTCGCGGCGATCTCCACAATGGCTATTGCGAATCCCTATCCCACAATCCCAATCCAACCACGATCAGAGCTGCAGGAATCGGAGCCTACCTTCATGAACCCTTCGTCGAGCTACAACCCCCGGGGCGGCTGGTCGCGGCGCGAGCTATTGCAGCGCACCGGTTTCGGACTGGGATCCTTGGCACTGACTGGGATGATGCAATCAGGCTTGATGCCGGAATTGCTAGCGGGCGAGTCGTCGCCGAATCCTCTTTTGCCCAGGCAACCGCATTTTCCTGCGAAGGCGAAGCATCTGATCCACATCTTTGCCAACGGGGGGCCATCGCACGTCGATACCTGGGATCCCAAGCCTGCGATTGAAAAGCACGTTGGGCAAGAACTCCCAGGAGGAGCTCCTCGGACCGAGCGACCCACGGGGAATTTATATCCCTCCACATTTAAGTTCCAAAAGTATGGTGAGTCTGGGATCGAAGCGAGCGAGCTTTTTGAAAAGACGGCAAGTGCACACGCCGACAAATTGTGCGTGATCCGATCGATGCATGCCGATGTTCCAAATCACGAACCATCGTTGCTTCTCATGAATTGCGGAGAGGCTCGCCAAGTGCGACCGAGTGTCGGCTCCTGGTTGACGTATGGGCTGGGTACCGAGAACCAGAATCTGCCTGCGTTTATCTCGATGTGCCCAGGTGGGTATCCGATTCAGGAATCGCAGAACTGGCAAGCTGGATTTTTGCCGGGCATCTATCAAGGCACCTACATCGATTCGAAGCACGAATCGGTCGATAAGCTTGTGGAATACGTCGTCAATCGCAAGATGAGCCGATCCGCTCAGCGACGCGAGTTGGACTTGATTCAAAAAATGAATGCAGAGCATATCCAGACCAGGGCGGTCGATCCGATGCTCGAGGCTCGCATCCAATCGATGGAACTCGCCTACCGCATGCAAGAGGAAGCGATGGATGTCTTCGACATTTCACGCGAGCCCCAGCATATCCTCGACATGTATGGACCTGGGGTTCAGGCTCGCCAGATGCTCGTCGCGCGCCGATTGATTCAACGAGGCGTCCGCGTTGTGCAGTTGTGGCATGGCCAAGGCCAACCGTGGGATAATCATGACCGTATCGCCGAGGGGCACAAAAAACTCGCCGGGGAATGCGATCAAGCGATTGCAGCGTTGCTGACGGATCTCCAGCAGCATGGGCTGCTCGACGAGACATTGATTTTGTGGGGTGGTGAGTTCGGTCGAACCCCAACTGTCGAAATGCCTCAGAAGGGGGCGAACGATGGCACCATCAGTGGCCGCGATCACAACCATTATGGGTTCACCGTATGGCTTGCAGGTGGTGGCGTTAAAGGTGGTCAAGCGTATGGGGCCACGGATGAGTTTGGGTTCAAGGCCCAGGAGAATCGGGTGCATGTGCATGATCTCCACGCCACGATGCTTCAACTGATGGGATTCGACCACACCAAACTGACTTACCGTTGGGCGGGTCGCGATTTTCGATTGACCGATGTTCACGGCCGGGTCATCAATGATTGGATCGCTTAGGGGGCCGTGATCGTTGGTTTATTGCGGGCGTTGATTTCGGACGACTGAGAATGCAAGCCGTTGCAATTCGATCGCAAGATCGACGTCTTGCACGGTGGTCGAGCCGGAGGAATGGACTGCGATCGGGGCAAAGTTCAAGATGCCCGCGATACCCGCAGCTTCCAAGCGGGACGCGACAGAGCGAGCGGCGGAGGCGGGAACTGCAAGGATGGCCAGGTCGATTTGAGTGTTTGCAATGAAGGACTCGAGTGAGTCCAAGTCCTGGACTGGGAACTCCTCGACCTTGGATCCGATTTTTTGGGGGTCGCTATCGAAGACGGCGACCAATCGGAATCCTTGTTGATCAAACCCTTTGTAGCCTGAGAGAGCACGGCCTAAGTTCCCTGCACCTACGAGGATTACGTTCCAGGCTCGATCGGTACCGAGAACACGCTCAATAGCGACGATGAGATCCGGCACAGGATAGCCGACACCGCGTTGTCCGACCGGACCGAGGCACGACAGGTCGCGACGGACTTGGGAGTCTTTCAATCCGAGTCGCTCGGCCAAGGATTGGCTTCGAACATGGACCGTGGCCCCGCGTTGCAATTGCTGCAATTCGCGGAGGTAAAGAGCAAGCCTTGAGACAGTGGCGACGGGGATTTCGGATCGCGACTTCGGCATCGGCGATCGCCTTGATCAATGGGATGGAGCACTTCGAAACGATTCAGGGGCAATCGCTTTCAGATACTCCGCGCACTTGTCTACGGCGAAGAGAATCTGTTGGTTGGAGTGGGTCGAATTGATGAAAAATCGAAGCCGAGCTGCGGACTCTTCGACGGCAGGATAGAGAATCGGTTGCACGTTCACACCGGCATCGATCATCTTGCGGGACAGTTGCAGGGCATGCAGCGAGTTTCCTGTGATCACAGGAACAACGGGTGTCTCACCGCTGTTGCCTGTGTTCAAGCCTCGTTTTTTGGCTTCGGTCAAGAACAATCGGGATGCTTCTTTGAGTCTCGCGACACGACCTGGGTCGTTTTTGAGAGTGCGGATGGCAGCGAGTGCGGCGGCCGTGTTGGGTGGCGAGAGCCCGACGCTGAACACGAAGCCTGGGGTGGTGAATTTGAGGTATTCGATCAAGGCGTGTTTGCCAGCGATATAGCCTCCGCACGAGCCGAAGGATTTGCTCAATGTTCCCATCCAGATATCGACATCGTTGGGGTTGATACTGAAATGCTCGGCGAGTCCTCGGCCGCTAGCCCCCATCGTACCGATCGAGTGCGCTTCGTCGACCATCAACCAGCATTGATGTTTCTTGCAAACCTCCACGAACTTGGGGAGATTCGGGAAGTCGCCGTCCATGCTGTAGACACCTTCGACGATGACCAACACACGGCGGTACCGCTTGCGCTGTTCGGCGAGGGCTGCATCGAGGGCTTCGAAATCATTGTGCGGGAATGGTCGGCGTCGGCTTCCGGAAAGAATGGCTCCTTGGACGATGCTGTTGTGGGACAGGGAATCGTGGAGGATCAAGTCCTGTTGGCCGACGATGTGTCCGATGACCGATTCGTTGGTGGAGTGACCACCCACCATGACGATCGCGTCTTCCACCCCGATCCAGTTCGCGATTTCTTGTTCGAGCTCACGGTGGATATCCTTCTCGCCACTGACCAATCGGGAGGCGGATACGCTGGTGCCGTACTTCTGGGTCGCTTGGAGCACCGCTTGGGTGACATTTGGGTCGCCGCTCATACCGAGGTAGTTGTAGCTGGCGAAACTGATCAAGTTCTTGCCGTCGACAGTGGTTGTGTCCCGAGTCAGGCCTTGATGGACTGAGAAATAGGGGTTGGGCAGTCCGGTCATCGCGAACTGTTCCATCATTTGCTTGAGCCGGCGGTATTCCGGCATCAAATCAAATCGATAGTCCTCAGGAGCGACGGTGCGTTCGACCGGTTCGTTCGACTCGGGAGGGCTGAGGTCGTCGCGGATACGGGATTTGCCGAACAGTTTTTCGATGGCTTCAGCGATCTCGCGAATCGTTTCGATTTCCTGAAGAATATCTTCGGGGAATCGTCCTCCGACCGAGTTCTCGAGCGAGTGGGCGATCTGCAGGCGTTCCAAGCTATCGAGTCCGAGATCGACGATCACGTTGGTGTCGAGATCCAATAGCTTGGCCCGTTCCTGCGCTACGTTCTTCACAGCGCGTTTCACCAGTTCGACGACTTCAGGGTCTGGGTCCCGTGTTTTCTTTTGCTGAGAGCCGGACGCGGACGCGCCATCCTTGATGTCCTGAAGGGTGGCCGCGGCGATCATCGGAGGACCGTCGAAGAGGCTTTCCTCCCAGCTGAGCCATTGATGAACCACTCTTAGGCTACCCTCTCGGAAACTTCGGAGGCACGCGTGACGTTGGATCTTGCCAGAAGATGTTCGTGGCAAGGATCCGTGCCGGACAAGGACCACCGCATCGGGTGGGATTTCGTGAGTGGCCGTGACGGCGCGGCGGATAGCTTGAACGACGGGATTCCAGTCATCCTCGAGCGAGCGTTGCACTTCGACAGTGATGATCAGTCGTTCGCGTGGTCCCGAGTCGTCTGCGAATGCGGCTGCAGCGGCTGAAAGAATCGATTCATGGCATGCCTCGACCGTTTGTTCGATGTCTTGAGGGTAGCGGTTAACCCCACGGACAATGATCAAGTCCTTGACGCGGCCGGCGACATAGAGTTGGCCTTCGCTGAGGAACCCAAGGTCACCGGTTCGCAAGAAGGGGCCATCGCCATGTTCGGTCACCGCATGGAATACTTCTCGGCTTAATTCGGGCTTTTCCCAGTAGCCGAGCCCAACGCTGGGACTATCGACCCAGATCTCACCGATCTCGTTGTCCGCCAATTGGGTTTTGGTTTCGGTGTTGACGATGATTACACGTTCGTTTTCGGTCGTCACGCCGCAACCGACCAGTGCCCTGCCGTTCGGTGCATCGGGTTCTACAGCTTGGACGTTGCGAGCGTCGAGTTGGCGACCATCGAACGAGCGAATCACAGGTGGTGTATCGCACGGCCCACCGGTAACGATGAGGGTGGTTTCAGCCATCCCGTAGCACGGCAAATGTGCCTCGTGCTTGAAGCCGACTGACGCGAACCGTTTCGAAAATTGCTCAAGCGTGGCTGCGCGCACGGGTTCGGCACCGTTGAATGCTACTCGCCAATGGCTCAAGTCGAGGCCTTCGAGTTCTTCGTCGGTCACTTTGTCGACGCAGAGTTGGTATGCAAAGTTAGGCCCACCACTGGTGCTCGCTTTGTACTTGGAAATCGTACGGAGCCAACGAACAGGTCGTTGCAGGAAGGTCATAGGGCTCATGAGCACCATCGTCGCGCCGAAAAATAGCGGGGACAGAATCCCACCGATCAGACCCATGTCGTGGTACGTGGGAAGCCAGCTAACGCCGATTGCCTCGCGGCTTTCGCCGAACAAGACCGAGATGATCTCGCAATTGCGAATCAGGTTTGCATGGGTCAGCATGACCCCTTTCGGTTCTCCTGTGGATCCCGATGTGTACTGGAGAACCGCCAAGCTCGAGTCGATCGTTGGGGTTTCATGGAATTGGATAGCGATCGATCGATCGAGGGCATCGGTGCCGATCAGATCCAGGCTGTTGGTCTCGCTCCGCATATTCTCGTCCTTGAGAATCTGCTCTATGGAGTCATGCGTCGACAATGCCGCAGCGGCTTGGCAGTCCTCCGCGATCCCTTGGATGCGGGCTCCTTTTCGATTGCGGCGAGGCGGATAAGCAGGTACCGCGACGCAGCCCGCATACAAGCAACCGAAAAACCCAACCACAAACTCAACGCTTCCCGGGGGGTAGAGGAGCAAGCAACGGGAGCCAGCGGGGTGCTTTTCTAGGATTCGGACGGCCGTCGCTCGGGCCGCATGATCCAGTTCCGCGTAGGTCATCGACGTCTGGTCGTCCCCTTCACCGTCCGATAAATAGAAGGCGACCTTATTTGGGCATGTGTTCGCCCAAAACCGTAGGATGTCCACCATCGAGTTCTTCGGCGGAGAATAGGGAGCATGAACTCGGGCGAGATCTAGCGCGATCTTCCCTTCGGCGTCGGATCGGCCGTTTGCGGTTGGCTGGAAGGCGATGGACATTTTGCTCGCATTCAAATGACGAATTAGTTGTTGTTCAAGGATGCTTATCGGATTTCCGTTATACTGTCGATTCGTCAAACTCGGTACAGGCAACCGATTCAAACCGATAGTCTGGGGCAGGGTTTTTGGCGGGGAGACCCCCTCCAAGACCTTTTCTGAACGGTTTTTCCCACATCCCAACGGAAAAACCTCCGTTTCGATCTAGGTGGGTAACCGAAAAACCACTTGTTGTATTTAACCATCAGGGCTATACTTTCGCCCCCTCTGGCATCGAAATCACCCCGTTTAGGTGCACTGCGATTCGCTAGATTTTATTGCTTGATGAGCGTTTGCTCCCAGCGTGTTGCTGGAAAAAAGGTTAGGAATTGTCATGGTTGCTCAGCAAAAAACAACGGTTGCCAAGCCGGGTCAGGTCGAACAAAAGTGGTACATCGTCGATGCGACCGATTGCACCTTGGGTCGGTTGGCTAGCGAAATTGCAATGGTATTGATGGGGAAACACCGCCCACAGTACACCCCGCACGTCGACACGGGTGAGTTTGTCATCGTTATCAACGCCGAAAAGGTGAAGATGTCCGGTCGCAAACTCGAACACCGTCACTACACATGGTACAACGGATACCATCGTCAAAAGATCGAAAGCTTCGGCGAGCGGTTGGAACGCAAGCCCACCGATTTGGTCCTCCTGGCTGTCAAGCGGATGTTGCCAAAGAAGAATACCCTTGCTCGCCACATGTTGGGCAAGTTGAAGGTTTACGCAGGAAGCGAACATCCCCATCAAGCCCAAAGCCCGATTCCGGCACCGTTCGGAAATCAAGCTAGCTAAATCCATCCATCGAACCGATATCGAGACCCAAACTGATGTTCACGAAGAAAGACAAAGTTAACGGTGACAGCCTCGGAACGGGGCGTCGTAAAACCAGCGTCGCTCGGGTGCGAATCCGGCCAGGTGCTGGAAAAATCACGGTCAATGATCGCGAGTTCGAAGAGTATTTCGTAACCGATGCTGAGCGACGATTGGTTGTTCAAGCCCTCGATCACGTTGGGCAACGCGACACGGTGGACGTGTTCGTTCGAGTGGCCGGGGGTGGTCCGATGAGCCAAGCCGGCGCGATTCGTATGGGTGTCGCTCGAGCCCTCGTCAGTCTCAGCGAAGAGAATTTCCCACCGCTCCGTGACGACGGATTCCTCACACGCGATTCGCGTATGAAGGAACGAAAGAAGTACGGTCTGCGTGGTGCACGCCGCGGAACCCAGTTCTCGAAGCGTTAATCGCGGTTCGAATCCGCGTACTCCCGGCACTCCGAATCCAATCAGAAAAAGCCCGCCACATTCGGCGGGTTTTTTCGTTGCCTTGAGCAAAGCGAATGCTTGGCGGAGGGCTACACGCTCTGAGGCGTTTTGGGGGGGCGATCGATCCTCCTGGGCAATCTCTCGCACGAGAAGCGCTGAGCAACCCGTTAGGCACCCTTCGCATTGGCGATTTTGAGAGGGCATTGCTGAGGCGGCAAAACAACGCAGGTCCGGAGCGGGGATTAGCCAGGACGATGATGCCGGACTGCGAGTGATCAACCAGCGTTGCTGGTCGGTTCGATAGAAGCGGTTCCTTCGAGGCGAGCGCGTTTCGCCGCGATGAACTTGAGGTGATGGTCTAGGTGTTGCGTGTATTTTACCAGGAGTTCCCCAAGGGTGACTTTGCCACTCTCGGTATGGATCCCGAATCGCTCCCAGGCCGCTGTGGGTAGGTTCCGTAGGATAGTCGCGGTCATTTGGCGATTCTTCTGGAACATTTCACAGGCTGCGAATGCGTTAAGTTCCGAGGTGCCTGGGAGGCGTACCATGGCGTTCTCGTCGTAAGCCACAATCAGAGGCGTGTCCATGCATGCGATCCGTTTCATTCGGTCGGTACCGATCAAATCGCTATCCAGCATATGGATGACGATTTGGTGGATGGTCCAAGTCCCATCAGCGGGTTTGGCATGGAGTTGATCATGGGTTAATCCCCAAATCGATTTCAGCAGTTCCGCACTGCCGGCCAGATATGCGTCGATACGAGCTGAGTTCATAGTGTTCTCTGGAAGGAAAGTCGCCGCGGGGGCAGTGCACGCGAATGCTATTGCTGGGTGGCTGGGCTCGCGTGCTTGTGGCGCAGATGTCTCGGAGGGATGATTTCGCTGGCCAGTCCAAGCCGTTCTAGCAGCTTAATCTCGAGGTAGCTGATGTCAATTTCCCACCAGCGATGGTGGAGGCACGCGGTGGAGGGGTCATGGTGGTGGTTGTTGTGCCAGCCTTCGCCGACGGTGAGGATCGCCACCAGCCAATTATTCCTGCTGTGTTCGCCGGTTTCGTAGTTTTGGTAACCGAACAAATGGCTGAGCGAGTTTACTGACCAAGTGATGTGCCAAACGGCGACCAAGCGAACATAAACCCCCCAAACCACCATGCTCAACCCCATCCGGAGCGCTTGGTCCGGACCGCTCATGGCATAGCCGATGAGTGTCCCTAGCAGGAAGAACACTGGTATTTGCAAAAGGGCGATGTAGACGTGGGTAAGTGGGCGTTTCTCCAGATACATGTAAAACGGATCCCGAAGCAAATCCTTGGAAAATTTCTCGATAGCCGAGAGGCAATGCGTCTGGCGATTGTTGATGCAGAGCCAGCCGAAATGGGACCAAAGGAAGTTCACCAGTGGGGAATGCGGATCGGGTTGATCATCGGAGTGGACATGGTGGATGCGATGGATTGCTACCCAGCGAGCTGGGGTGTCTTCTAGGCAGCAAATGCCGAGAACCGCAAAGCTGCGTTCAACCCATAGCGGAGTCTTGAAACTGCGATGGGTCAGCAGCCGATGGTAGCCGATTGTGATTCCTTGGCCGAAAACATGGATCCCCAGGAGGGCCGCGATCACCCCTGCCCAGGAGAAGAAATAAGGGTGCAGGGCCAACAAGGCCAAGATATGCACAACGACGATCGTGCATACATAAACCCAATGAACCGTGTACGGTTTGACGGTAACTGGTACGTCGATTTGCAATTCAATGCTCCGCTGGCTAGGAACGCTGGTAAAGGCGCGGCGCCCTGAGGAGTTCAAACCTGAGGGAGACGCTGAGGTAGACACTGTTTGTCGTCGCTATCCAACGATCCAGCGTCATGCGTTACCGCACTTGCTTTCCTTCCGTGGATGACAAAGTCCGTTCGCCACGTGAAGCATGGAAGACAGCAGAGTCGAACCAAAATTGTCCGTCAGCCGCCCGAGAATACCAGTAGAGAAATCGAAATCCAGATTGAATTTCTGAAGTGCTGTCATTCGGATTCGAATATCCGTCAAAGTTTTACAGGGATTTGTTCAGAAGGCTTCCGTTTTTGGGAAATAATCGACCAATTCGTTCAGCGAGGGGGATCGTCGGGGTGCCTGCGTGGGGCTACGTACGAGCGACTTTGACTTTGTCGTACCATCCGAGCAAGCATACTTCTTGGATATCCGCCCAGTGCGAGGTGTCTTCCCAAAGGGAGCGGCCGCAATCGGGGCATGATGCCGTGTAGGAATCGACACCCTCGGTGAATTTTTCAGACATCGCTGGATCGGTCCACACGGATTCGCATTCATCGCACACCACGCAACCAGCGAGTTTGTTCTGATGGGTGCATACGCGAACGCGGCACAGGCCATCCCCGCAGGCGGGGCAAGTCCGGACGTAAATAAGATAAGGGAGTACCATGTTGCAGATGTTGAGTGTTGCAGATGTTGAGTTTGCGTAGGTGGTGGGTTTGCGTAGGTGGTGGGTTCAGGGGTTTGTTTCGCGGTTTTCCGAAATGCAAACGACCAACGGAAGTCGATCCCCCGCGACGCTTTTCAGGGTTATTGGATCGGAAAGGCCGTGATCAGGTTCTTGTCTCGGACGACGATGCGCAATCGTTTCAGTTTGGGTTTTCCTTTCCTCGCTCCTTCCGATCCACCGAGATAACCGATCGGCTTGTCAAAAGGGGCTTCGAAAACGGTCATCCCCTCTTCTTCCCGTTGCTTGGTCCCTTTGGCATGCCCGCGAGCACGTTTGTAACCATCGTCGATTGCCGTCAGGAAAGATTCCATGTCGCCATCGAAAACACCATGAGATCCGGGGCGATTGGGTTGATCGGACACGTGCCGTTCGATGTGTTTCAAGCGGTGTCCCTCTTCGCTCCCAGGGGTATAGATAAGGCCCGCTGGGGATTCGTACCGGTCTCTCCCGAGTGGTTTCAGGAAGCGAAACTTGAGGTCTTCGGAGTCGTTCGAGCTGGTTTTGGAACCCGAACTTGTTTTAGAGCTAGTCGCGTCTGTCCCGTTAGCGAGCGTTGGTTTTTGCGGAGCGGGCTTCGGGTTCGAAGGTTTCGGGGGGGCTGTTTTGTTGGAGGATGCGGTGTCGAGCTTGGTGTTGGCGGCAGTATCAGGCTTGGTAATCGGGGGCTGCTTGCTCTTAGCGGCCGGGGCTTCCTGGCCCAGCATAGCTGCCGCGCTGGGTAAATTCCAACCGAACCACTGATTGAGCTTGGGCTGCAACACCACGTAGGCAATGGCAGCGACGAGGATCGCGATCGCCCAGCGAGCAGGAAGGAGCTTGAGAGCACCAGCAATCATTTCGGGGTTTTGGGGCGATCGACGCGTCATGCGAGCTTCAGTTGCGAAAAAACGATATTGGGGAAGTTGAAGTTATCGGGGAAGTTATTGGGGGGTGAAATGCGGGATTTTCCAAGGAGGCGAAGAAGACTTGCGTCGAACAAATGCGGGGGATACGTTTTAATTGGAGTTTGACCCATTGGAGCGAGCCCGACCCCTTGAGGTTCCGAACTAGCCAGAATGATAATTGAATTGGCAGAGGTCTGGTAGAATCATGAGCATTGAATCGACAGACCTGTCTCTATTGCCGGACTGGTTGCGGCGGGAACTTGCAGCCCGTGCCCCCGACCGTTCCATGCATTGCGGGTACGCTCCCCGATACGCTTATGGCAGGCATCGCGGCCCCGCTCTGCGGAGCGCCCACCGAGCCGCCGTCATGATTTCTTTGCTGCCGGGCAAATCTGGCCAGTGGCAGATCCCCTTGACCCTACGTCCGAGCCAGATGGCCGATCACGGCGGGCAGATATCGTTGCCAGGAGGTCGCTCCGAATCCGGCGAATCGGACTGGCGTACGGCTTGCCGAGAGTACGGCGAGGAACTCGGATGCTCGACGGAGTACCTTCAACCGCTGGGGCAATTGTCGCCGTTGTATGTGTTTGCCAGCAAGCATTCGGTGACCCCGATGGTCAGCGTGTCGTCGTTGAAGCCAAAGATCCATCCCAACCCCGATGAAGTCGCCGAGGTGATCTATCTGTCCGTCGATCAACTCCTTTCGGACGAATGCATGCGAATTGGCACCCTGCGTCGCGGCAACTCGGAGTTTGATGCACCAGGCTTCCAAGTCGACATGCATTTTGTGTGGGGTGCTACCGCGATGATCCTTGGGGAATTTCGGGAGATCATTCGTCGGATTCTTCGCACTAACAATACTGAACCTTGGTTTATGTAAGGGATAAAAATCGAGATGGAAAAACGGATCATTCAAGTTGGGATCGTCGGGGCATCGGGCTATACCGCGTTAGAAGCCATCCAATGGTTGTTGCATCATCCCCATGTTCAGATCGTTGCCGCCACGAGCCGGCAAGCCGACGGGAGCATGATTGCGGATATGCATCCGTCGCTGTTGCGCAAGTTGCGTTTGCCCGTGGAGGATTTGACTCCAGCCCAAATCGCGGAACGATGCGATGTGGCCATGACCTGCTTGCCACACGGTGCCTCGGCAAACGTCGTCATGGAACTGCTAAATGCAGGATGCCGCGTCATTGATTTGTCCGCGGACTACCGGCTCAGCACCCCGGAACTCTACGAAAAATGGTACGGCGAGAAGCATCCAGATCCGCGCCGACTCGGCACGACTCCGTATGGGCTGCCGGAATTGTTCGCCAGTGAGTTGCCCAAGGCTTCATTGGTGGCGAATCCAGGCTGTTATCCCACTTCGGCTATCTTGCCTCTGGCTCCGTTGCTGAAGGAAGGTTTGATTTCTCCGAAAGACATCGTCGTCGATAGCAAGTCGGGTGTGAGCGGCGCGGGGCGAACGCCCAAGCTCGGAAATCTGTATTGCGAAGTCAACGAAAGCATCTCCGCATATTCCGTTGGAAATCATCGGCATCAACCGGAAATTGCCGACATCGTCCATCGTTTCTCGGGCGTTGAGCCTGAAATTGTATTCACACCGCATCTCACCCCGATGGAGCGAGGAATACTATCGACGATTTATGTCCATCCGGCAAACGGTGCGACCCCCAATCAGCTCCGCGAGTGCTTGAACTCGTACTACCCCAACACCGGTTTCGTTCGCGTCGTGTCGCACCTTCCCGCCACGCGGTTTGTTGCCAGGACCAACTATGTCGACATCACCGTCCGGGAAAATGGACCACGGATTATTCTGATCAGCGCCATCGATAACTTGGTCAAGGGTGCCAGTGGTGCCGCGGTTCAGAACCTTAACCATATGTTCGGTTTTGACCCCATGCTGGGACTTCATTGATACTAACTTAATACTGAGGCAACATCTGAGTAGTTCGCGGTTTGACGAGTGAACTCGGAATCCCGATCGAGCTTGCCAAAGGATTTCGCACATGCCTGACCTCAATGATGAATCCGTGTCGGATCCTATGGGACATCCTCGCCATGCAGAGCATGAGGCATTGCACGATCCGAACATGTGGAATCGCTATGCAGTTCGGATGGTATTGGTAGGTATCGGATTGATGATTGCCCAGGGGGCGTTTTGTCTACTGAATCCTGTCGACGAGTCAGGTTTTGAGGACCTCTTCACCATCCCGATGTGGTGCGGAATCGCTTGGATTGCAATGCAAGGACCGGGGCGGTACTTGGCAATGTTGGGCGGGGTGGTTTATTTGTTCTTAATGCTCGTTGTCGTAACATGGTTGAATTGGCGTTATCGCCCAGACGTTTTTAGCAATTGGGATACCTTTTGGGATATCGATCTTCCAGTTGTGTTTTGGTTTGTCGTCAAGGGACTTCTCCTTTTTCGGCTGGCCAGCTTACTCACTGGATTGGAAATCGTAGGCGCGACGTCTTCGATTCGGCCGCGATGGGGAATAAGGCGTTGGCTCCTGTTGATGGCGGTAATCGCAATCGGTATTCAAGTCGTGGTTGCTGAATCCAATTGGATGGTGGATTTGGCGGGACTCCCATCGGATAACTCCGTCGGACCACCTGCTGTGAATCCGCTTGAGTCGGCCCGTAGTCAGTGGCTGGTGTTCCTTCTGGCGTCGTTGCCCTTAATCCCGATCCTTCCCGTCCACTTTTCCGGATGGATGTTTGCCGGAAAACGATGGCGTTTCTACCTTTTCCCGATTTTTGGATTGTTGTTGGTACTGCATCTAGCGGGGGTCGAGAAATTGCTCCAATGGGTGGAGTTGCAATCGAGCTGGTTCGGTTCGCTTGGAGTTTCTATTCGAAGGAATTGGGCCCTTGTGGGGATTCTCGAAACGATCGCTTATGGATTCGCCGCGTCCTTGATACCATGGTTGGGCTGCCGCTGGATTGACTACTGGACACCGATGACTCGGGCATCGGCCCTAGCGACGGCAGAGTCTTCGTCGACAACACTTCTCGACCAAAACGATATTCCCAAAACAAAAAGTACTGAACGATGAATACGAGATTTTTGGAGCACGTGGCAGCGTCGAACATTTCGATGCGAGATGCTGGAACGTTCAAGCGGGAGCGGATCATCGATTCGTCCCAAGGCACCACGGTGACCCTCGCTGACGGACGTGAATTGTTGAATCTGTGCGCGAACAATTATCTCGGTTTGGCTCAGCATCCGAGTGTTCGCGGCGCTGCCGATGCCGCTCTGGAGCGCTGGGGATACGGATTGGCGTCGGTGCGATTCATTTGCGGTACTCAGACGATCCACAAGAAGCTCGAGGATCAATTGAGTCGCTTTTTAGGGATGGAGGACACGATCCTTTACAACTCATGCTGGGATGCCAACGGCGGATTGTTCGAAACGATTTTGAGCGCCGAGGATGCGATCATTTCGGACGAACTCAATCACGCGAGTATCATCGACGGGATTCGATTGTGCAAAGCGCAGCGGTTCCGGTACAAGAACAACTCGATGGATGATTTGCGGGCCAAGCTCGAGGAAGCCAAAAACGCGCGCTTTCGACTGATCGCTACCGATGGGGTCTTTTCTATGGATGGAACCATCGCGGATCTAGCATCGGTCTGTCAATTGGCGGACGAATACGATGCCATGGTCATGGTGGACGACTCGCATGCGGTCGGCTTTGTCGGAAAGCATGGCCGGGGAACGCATGAATACTGTGGAGTGATGGATCGGATCGATATCCTCACTGGAACGCTTGGCAAGGCGCTTGGTGGAGCCAGTGGCGGGTATACCTCGGGGCCTGCCGAAATGGTGGAGTTGCTGCGCCAGCGTTCTCGGACATATCTCTTCTCCAACACCATCGCTCCACCCGTGGTGGCAGGTGCGATCCGTGCGCTGGAGATGGTGAGTGAGTCCACCGAACTCAGGGACAAGCTCGAATCCAACACGAGACTGTTCCGCTCCGAGATGACCCGTCGCGGCTTGAACATTCTCAGCGGGACCCACCCCATCGTACCGGTGATGATGGGTGATGCGTCACTGGCAGGGCGAGTTGCACAAGCCATGCTGGATGAAGGAGTGTATGTGATCGGTTTCTCCTATCCCGTGGTTCCACAAGGCAAAGCGAGAATCCGCACGCAGGTTTCTGCGGCGCACACCGAAGAACAACTACTGCATGCGGCTGCCGCCTTCGAGCGAGCCATCCAAGGTGCCCAGTAATGGACAAATCCCAGTAACGGACAAATGCCAGTAACGGATATGTCTTTGTGATATGTCTTCGTGGTGATGCATACAAGCAACGGTGAGGATGCGATGGAAAACAACGAATGGTATCTCGCGACGAAGCAGTTGTTGACCCATCTGCAGCGTTCAGGCATCACGCGGCTTCCTAAAGCGCATCAGCCCTTGCCCGATGCTGTCATCGCGTGGGGCCAGCAGGAGTCCTCAGGACTCGCAGTTCAGCCGACTACGCCTGCTATGAATGCCGGACAGGCGAGATCGACATTGGCCGGCCAATTGGCCGCAACCATCGCGAATCCTCAGCCAAAAACCACCGTGTCCTCGAACGCAAACTCCCCTGCTCGGTCGTTCAATGATCCTGGCCCACCAGCAGCGGTGCCGGGACTCCAACGGCCAGCGACTATTCCCGTGTTTACACAGCCACCTGTAACGGACGAAGCGAAGGCGTGGGCGAGGCCCAAGGGGACTAGCGAGTCGCGGATCGAGTCGCTGCGGATTCTTTCCGAGGAGGTGAAAGCATGCCGCAAGTGTTCGGATATTGTTTGCAGGCGACAGCAGACGGTTTTTGGGATAGGACCGAATGACGTCCGATTTGTCATGTTCGGAGAAGCACCTGGGGCAGAAGAAGATCGAAGCGGCGAGCCGTTTGTTGGTCCGGCTGGCCAGTTGCTCGATAAGATCCTCGTCGCGACAGGGTTGAAGCGGGACGAGGTTTATATCATGAACACGCTCAAGTGCCGTCCACCCAACAACCGTACGCCGACCGAAATCGAAGTCGAGAACTGCCGCCCTTTTTTTGAGTCGCAGATCGAGATCCTGCAGCCGGAATACATCATCTGCTGGGGAAGTGTGGCCTCGAGAGCCTTGCTAAAAACCACTGAAAGTATCGGTCGGCTGCGAGGTCGATTCTTTCGCTACCAACAAGCCAAAGTACTGGTGACGTATCACCCATCCTACTTGTTGAGGAATCCTGATGCCAAACGGCAAACATGGGAAGACATGAAGTTCCTCATGCGGGACATGGGGACATTGAAATAGAATCCCTAGTCCTCGGCAGCCGAGGACTGGAACAAATGCCGGTATCGGACGACTTCGTAGTTTTGGGCCGGTTGTATGGGGTCGCTAGAGCGAGGGGCCGCAGCGTTCTCTTTGGAGACTTCCATGAGGTAAGCTTCGGTTACGGGCATGGCATCGAATTGATGAGATGAGTTTTCCATTCCCAACAAGCACAATGCGGTGGCGCCGGCATCAGCATCGATCGCTGTCGCTGCAATCACTGTAGCGCTCTGTCGGCGTTCGAGGGGATTGCCGGTAATTGGATCGATGAGGTGGCTGTATCTGTGCCCATCGATTTCAACAAATTGGTTGAGGTCTCCGGAGGTGGTGATGGCACACGAGTGCAGCAGACGTTTGCACAAGGGTGGCGAGTTCTTGCCGATACCAGCAATCTCAATCGTCCAGCCTTGAGTCTCCGGAGGAGGGCTTCCCAATCGAATGTCACCTCCGATATCGATCAAGATGCAATCGTGGCCGGACCGAACGATGGCTTCAAATGCGCGATCGATGATGTACCCAGTCGCCAAGCCAGAGACATCGATGATCATTCCTTGGGCCAGTAGCTCCATGCGAAGTGGATATTCGTGGAGATTGGCCTGCACTGGATTGGAGAGTTGGTCTCGATCCGTCGTGGTCGGCTCTGTTTGGAACAGTCGGAGATTTTTCCAACCGATCCGTTTTTGAGCCTCAACGATTTCGCTAGGATCTGGCAGCCGTTTTTCTTTTCTGGCGCGAGACCAGAGACGGGTTAATGGACCGACGGTAATGTCAAACTGCCCGATCGATAAGTCGTGCCAGCGTTTTGCAGCGGCCAGAGTTCCTGA
>CAIYZV010000147.1 GCA_903930765.1 uncultured Pirellula sp. | reverse complement strand
AGAGCAGTTGAGGACAACTGCTCTCCATTGCGGACTCATCGTGGCACGACAGTCTCTGTCGTGAAGAGGTTTGCGATAGCTGGTCGGTAGCCCACGATCCAACCTCACGCGAAGACGCGAAGACGCGAAGAGTAATGCAAAGGAGAGTAGTGGATCTTGCGAAAGATCCTGGCTGTGATCGGGCTTGGGCGAAGGGGACAAGCTTGATGGTGAACGATTGTCTTAATCGTTTTTGGCTCCTGGCGAGAGCAGTTGAGGACAACGGCTCTCCATTGCGGACTCATCGTGGCACGACAGTCTCTGTCGTGAAGGGTTTCGCGATAGCTGGTCTCTGGCCTCGCCGCGAGTTGGGATTCTACCCCGCACACCTATAGCAGCATCGCTACGGCGTCGTGTGGTTTTTTGCGCAAAAGCGGGTAAGGAGATACCGGGGGAAAACACGACGGCGGAGCGTCGTGCTACTAAGTTCTCCGAACATACACTCTTCCGAGAACTCGGTGAAATCACGCAGCCGAAACTGCCCCATTATTTGGAGCGATGAAGGTCTTCGGGGGTCCCCGAGAGGATGGTGTTTTCCTTCGACTCCGGCGGTTGCTCCAGCGTCAACAGAGCAAAGAGGTCGAAAAGCTCTTGAGGGCTGAGCTGGTTTTCAATCCCTTCCGGCATGAGCGATTTCTTGTCCTGCAGGAAGGTTTCGATTTCCTTTTCGAGGATCGTTTGCTCTTTGCCCCCTTGGACTTTAAGAACGGTTTTCTCCTTGTCCCGCGATACCAAAAGCCCCGTTACGACAGTTCCGTCGTCGGTACGAATGGTGACACTCTTGTACGCGTCACCGATCACGAGGCTCGGGTTAAAGACACTGACCATCAATTGCTCGTACGATCCACGGCCGTTGGCGGTGATATTCGGGCCAACTTCGGCACCGCGACCATGCATCACATGGCATTGTCCGCAAATGCGGTCGTAGACGACCCATCCTCGTTGCGGATCTCCGTGCGCACCTTTTCGCATTTGATTCAACAAATTCTTGACGATGGCTTCGCGTTCTTGGTTGCTCTCGGTATTTACAGTTCCCCAGATCTTTGCCACATACTGTTTTGCGGTCTCCGAACCGTTGCTAGCGAGCAGTCGGACTCGGTTTGGGCCGAGCAACTCCTTTCGGATCGAGCCATCGGCGACGACACCTAAAAGGGTCGATGCCGCAGGCTCGCGTTGGCACATCTTTTCTGCAATGGAGGCTTGCAAGACCGGCTTCAATTTGGGAAGCATACGGATCAGATTCTGTAGATCATCGGAATTGTTGGTGGCGATCGATAGATCAAGGATGGTGTCACGCAACGCAGGATCGACATCTTTGGAATTAGCAAGCTCCTCAAGCAGTTGCTTTTCTGCCATGGCAACGATTCGCCGTCGATGTTGAGCCGCGAACAGGAGGAGATCTCGCAACGTTTTCGGCTCGGTCTTTCTCGCAGCGACCATGGCCTCGACCTGTTCCAATGCTTTGCTATCACCCGCGATGATATTCGCGATCAATCGTTCCTTTTGCCACGACGCATCAATCGTTGCGTCCGAGTTTGAACTCGAGGGTATGTTTTTTAGGAATGCTTGATAGAAAGGGCGAATGGTTTCGCTGGAAAACTCGCCGTTGCGAACGCGAACCGAAATCGAACGCAGTATTTGTGCTGCGTCGTTCGGGCGACTTGAGGATAGTTTCTCGGTGAGATCGAATAAGTCTAGGAGCAGTTGCTGCGAGTCTGGGGTATCCAATTTTGCTGCAATGCTTGAGACCCACTTGTCTGCCAGTCTAGGGAGCATCGCTTGCAACAATGGGTTGGAGGAGTCGGTGGGTGACCGGAGTTCGTCGATGATCCCACGGCGATTGTCGACAATGTGGGGTAACAATTTTCGCCAAACGACCCTTGGTAAGATTGGATCGTCAACGCTGTTTCGCAAGACATTGAGTTCCGTCTTTACGACCGTAGCGCCGTCGATGGTGCCATTGGACTCGGATACATCATGGAATTTCGGAGTCGCGATGGCCACTTGGATACGTACTCGTGGGTCCGGGTCGGCCGCTCGTTCGAGGACTCTGTTAGCTATCTCGCCATGGGTGGGTTGGTGGTCACCTGCGAGTCGGACGCCCCATGCCCTCAGTTCGGGATCCTCATGCTGCATCAGTTTCTGAAGGTACACCGGGCTGAGTGCTCCAGAGGATGCCAACGCCCACATCGCATGCATACGATGTTTTCGCGGTGTCTCCGGCGCGAGAGATAATTCTTCGAGCTGTTTATTGGTCTGAGGTTCCTTTGCGATCAACCGTTCCGCGAGTTCCAACTGAGCGCGCTGTCGTACGAAGATGTTGTCGTTGCCAAGTGCACGCACCAATTCGTCATTCGACAGAGCGTGGATATCTGCGATGGTTTTCTTGGGACGCTCGCCATACACCACCCGATATAGTCGTCCATGGCCGCGGTCGACCCCTTTGGGATCGGCGGAGGCGTCTTGGTAGCAATGGTATCGATCGTACCAATCGAGAACGTAGAGGCACCCATCCGGACCAACTTTTTGAGCGACCGGCATGAACCACACGTCGTTGGCGGTCAAGAAATCGGGCTCACCGAATCCTTCGTACGTGGCACCCGAACGGGCGATTCGGTCGACGTTGATGCAACCGCCGTGGATATTACCCATGTAGAGTTTCTCGCGATATGCGTCCGGGTACGCCGCCGAATCAAAGTACTCGATACCGCAGTACGCGGCCATTTGGTGCTTGTGCTTCACGATAGAATCCCCCCACCATGTGTGCGGTGGATAAGGCCCACCCTGACGCAGGTAGTACCCAGATTCCGTCAGGTGCCACAGGTGGTCGATCACGCAGGCGCTGACGAAAGCACTTCCTTCGGCGTCGAACGCGATTCCCCACGGGTTGCTGGTCCCTTCGCAGAACAATTCAAATTTGCGGGTCCGAGGATGAATGCGGAACATGGCGCAGGTGAAGTCGAACGTTTGATCGCCTTGTGTGACCACAGATCGATTGAAGACACCATTGAGCCCGTACAGGTAACCGTCAGGTCCCCATGTCAGCGCATTGGGAAGTTCGTGCGTATCGTCGCGACCAAAGCCCGTGGCAATCACGGTGGATTTATCGGCGACATCGTCACCGTTGGTGTCTTCGAGAAACAGAATGTCAGGCGCGTTGGCAACCCAAACTCCTCCATGGCCAACCGCGATGCCGGAAGGGATATTCAACCCTTCTGCAAAGATGGTGACCTTGTCGACGCGACCATCGCCATCGGTGTCATCGAGAATCTTGATCCTGTCCCGACCTGGTCCAGGTTCGTGCCGCGGGTATTCGAAACTCTCTGTGACATAAATTCGACCTGAATCGTCAAACGCCATGGCAACAGGGTTGAGCAGGTCCGGTTCGCTCGCGACGAGTTCGACGTGAAAGCCGTCAGGCACGACCATTTTTCGAAGGGCTTCGTCCGGAGATAGCGGTGGCCCAGGTGGTTTAGTTTGTGTGCGAGGAATGAACTCTTGGCATGCAGCCATCGGGACCTTTGCGCAGATTACGAAGGCTGTGCTCGCCAATACCAAAGCAAGATATATTCTTTTGGAAACCATGGATGCAGAACGGATAGGAGTGGAGAGAACGAGAGGATCGACTATTTGTTGAGCCATTGTGTTAAGCTATTTAGTGAACTTCCAGCGAGCTTGTCTCAGTTGCGCCAGCGGTGAGTCTTTGAGGACCTCGTACCAAACGGTGACCAAGGTACCATCGTCGCATTCTACTGTGGATGGGTATCCGAGATCGCCTGAGTGTCCGTCGTCGCTGATCGTGATCGGTTCGCTCCAGGTACGTCCCGAGTCAATGCTAACGCGTGCTTGATTGCCGAATGGCGGTTTGCGATACCCATACGACATGAGTAGCGTGTTATTCCTTAAGCGAAGTAAATGGGAGGGGAGTCCCCACACGCCGATCGTGTGAGGGATGGACCAGGTGCGGCCATTATCTTCGGACTCGGATTGCAGAGTCTCATTCCGGGATTGCGGGTTCTCATTTCTTATGTGGCAAATCAATCGATTGTCGCCGGCATGGACCAAGTGCAATTCATGATACGCAGATGCATTATCTCCCTCCCGGATCGGTATGTCCGAGATCCATTGCCAAGTAATCCCTTCGTCGGTGGACTCGCATACCCCGAGTCGTCCTCCATCCCAGAGAGATTTACCTGCATACAGAAGTCTCCCATCGCGGGTGTTGATAGGCCCATGTGGGCTGTTCAGTGGAACACGGTACCGCGCGGACCACGTGACACCTCCGTCGGTCGATCGGATCATGAAGCAACCCAGCTCGGCGCGTCTCTCGTCGGGAGTCAGTCGATCGCGGGCAGCTCTCCATTCGTCGATGAGTTTTTCTTCCGTAAATCCACCCGGTTGACCGACCGGTGTTTTTTCAGCCCGATCGAGAATAGGTTCAAAGGCGAGTGAGGTAAAGTGCGTTACGAGGATAGAGCCTCGGCTCGTCTCCAGGACTCCCGCATCGCGATCATCGATCGGGCTGTCGAGAATGACTTGCGGCCAGCCCCATGACTGACCGTTGTCTTTCGATCGCATCCATTCAAGCCGTCCAAAGGGACATACGTGGGCTTCTCGGCCGCCCGAAAATGCGAGCAGCAATTCACCATTCGAGCGTTTCGCCAACGTAGGCCAACCGTGGTAGAGAGGTGGCTTCCAGCTGATTACCCGTCGATCGAGGATCTCGATCGCGGGAGCGGGGATCAACTCAGTTTCTTTTGGTTGAGGCTCATCTGCCAACGATGCCGCAGGAAAAAGTGCACAGGACAGGATCGCGAGCAGGGTCGATGCGGACGGCCCCTTGGGCGTTGAATGGGTGATCAATCTCGCGGTTCGATTGCGTGTGATGTAATTCCAAAACCACTGGAACATCACCAAGACGCGATTCTCAAAGCGTGCCAAATAGAGGATGTGGATGAACAGCCATGCGAGCCAAGCGATCCGTCCCGTCAATCGCCACTTGCCCGATTCCACGACGGCATGAGAACGCCCAATCGTGGCCATAGTTCCTTTGTCCCAGTACACAAAGGGTTGCGATGGTTTATCCCCTTGGGCCATGCGTGCAATGCGTTGCCCAATGTATTGCCCTTGTTGCATCGCCACAGGGGCTACGCCGGGAAGTGCAGTGCCACTTTCGGTCGGAAACGCCGCCATGTCGCCGGCCGCGAACACGTTTGGGTGGTCAGCGATCGAACAGCATGCATCCACCGCGATGCGTCCCCCGCGATCGAGAAGGGATTCTTTGCCCGCTGCTTTGGCAAGCTCCGTTGCCAATTTCGAAGCTTTGACTCCCGCGGCCCAGATGACATTGCGAGTGTCGATCCGATGCGACGTTTCATTTCGTTTGATCATCACGTAGTCGGAATGAATCTCTTCGACACGCGATTTGTTCCATACCTCGGTTCCCAGACTCACGAGGGCTTCCTTCGCGCTGTCGGAAAGAGTTGGATGGAACTTGTCGAGAACCTTGTCGCTGTTCTCTACTAAGATGATGCGCGCCGAGGTTGGGTCGATAGCGCGAAAATCCTTTCTCATGGTTAAGCGAGCGAGTTCGCAAATGGAACCCGCCATCTCGACCCCCGTCGGGCCGCCTCCCACGATGACAAAGGTCAAAAGAGATGGCCGAAGAGTCGGGTCCGGCTCTCGTTCGGCATCTTCGAACGCAGTCAAAACCATTCTGCGAATGCGTGTCGCATCTTCGACGGTTTTAAGCCCTGGCGCCAACGCTTCCCATTCCTTGTCTTTGCCGAAATAGTGATGCTGCGAACCGGTAGCGACGACCAAGTAATCGAATTCGAGCGAGGACCCGCAATCCAGTTGAACGCGTTTATTCTCTAAGTCAAAACCGGAAACGCTCTCCATCAGGACCTGCACGTTCCGTTGCCGTTTAAAAATGCTTCGAAGCGGGGCGGCGATATTGGCCGGGGAAAGCCCACCGGTTGCGACTTGGTAGAGGAGAGGCTGAAAGAGGTGAAAGTTGCGTTTATCGATCAGTTGGATTTCGACACTGGCGTTGGCAAGTGCTCGCGCGCACGCCATTCCGGCGAATCCTCCACCGATGATGATAACTTTTGGCTTGTTCGAATAAGTCATTGTGTATGGTGGGGCATTAGATTAGGTAGGTCATGATGTTCTGGATTTCAATAAGCTCGCTGCGGCGAGGTCGAGCATGATCGTCGTGTTGGGATGCTGCCGGAGAATCGAGCCGGGGACTTGATTCGTAAGAGGGCCGTCGATGGAGTTCGCGACCGCGGTAGCTTTTCTGGAATCAGGAACGCTACAAAGGATTTCACGGGTCTGTAGGATTTCATAGATCGTCATGCTGATCGCCTGCGTCGGGACATCGGCAAGTGTTGCGAACCACCCTTCGCCGACTTGTTGCATCCTGCATGCTTCATCCAGTTGTACCACATGGTATGCGTCTCGCGTTTCAAAATCGGCGGGAGGATCGTTAAACGCCAAGTGGCCGTTTTCGCCAATCCCAATCAATGCGACATCGATCGGACGCACTCGCAGCGCCACCCCGGCTCGTTTGCAGACCGCAATCGGATCGGACATGCCATCCAAATAATGGAAGGAACGGAGCGGTACCCGATCGACGAATCGCTCCTTGAGGTAGCCGCAAAACGAGGCGCCATGCGTTGCGGGGATTCCGACGTATTCATCCAAGTGGAATCCGTCAACTCGCGACCAATCGATGAGAGGCTCTGACGTTAATGCATTCAGTACCTCGAATTGACTCGATCCTGTCGCCACAATCAATCGAGCTTCGCCCCGCTCGCGGATGGCATTTCTGAGGGATTGAGCCGCTAATTTCGCAGAATGCGCCCCCATGACTTGACGATCTGGTTCAATAACAATCCTGATGATAGCACCTTCGCAGTTCCGTGAACAAATTTTGCCTATTCGATACGAATGAGTTGGTTTAGCATATCACCTGTGATCCTGCGTTGCACCGGGTTAGTATTCGATCAGATCCGGGTTGCCGAATCCAGAAAATGGGTGACGATTACCATCGGTGGGCAACCGCAGGGGGCAGCAGAGAAGCAGGGAAACGAGGCATGTCGGAATCTAAAACAAAACGGGTTGCATTTCTAGGAACTGGACTCATGGGAGTCCGGATGGCTTGCAATTTGATTCGAAGTGGTTTTGTCGTTCAGTGCTACAACCGCACGAAATCAAAAGCGGATGTCGTCGTGGCGGCAGGAGGTGCATTTTTTGAAACACCAATGGCCGCGGTCGCTGATTGCGATGTTGTGATTTCCTGCGTGACCGATGGTAAAGATGTTGAAGCGGTATTGTTGGGCGAATTAGGAGCCTATCGCGGTGCAAAGCCTGGCGTATTGTTTATCGATATGAGCACCATTTCACCGCGGGTGTCGATCGAGATCGGAGAAAAGTTGCAAGGGATGGGTTTCCGGTTCTTGGAAGCTCCGGTGACCGGTGGGACCATCGGTGCTCAAAACGCGACATTGAGTATTCTCGCGGGGGGCAACACGAGCGATTTTGAGGCGGCCCAATCGGTCTTCCAAGCCATGGGAAAGAACATCACGCATTGCGGTTCGCTCGGGGCCGGACAAGGGGTCAAGTTGTGCAATCAAATCATGGGAGCCATGAACCTGTTGGGGGTATGCGAAGCCATGACGTTGGCCAAGGGACTTGAGATCGATCCCGCGATTCTCGTCCAGGCCTTGGCAGGCGGTGCGGCGACCAGTTGGGCATTGCAAACTCTCGGACCAAAGATATGCCACAGTGATTGGGCGCCCGGGTTCATGGTGGACACCCAGCAGAAAGACATGCGTTTGGTGGCAGAGGCTGCGGAATCGGCCCAAGTCGCCCTGCCGGGTGCCGCCTTGGTAACCCAGCTTTGGCGATCGGCCCAAGCTCGCGGGGATGGTGCCGAAGGAATCCACGCTTTGGCCAAAGTCCTCGAACGACTCGCTTCGAAATCCTAAATCCAACAAACCCACCCTATCAATCCCCCTTACTTCGATCCATCCCTCGATCCTAACTGCGATCATTACGACCTGTTGCAAGAGCTATGCCTGACCCCAACCGCGATCCCAACTCCAATCCACCAAGCGACCCACCAGTGGTAGCTTCCGCAAAGGTTGGGCCATCGTTCGATGGATTGCGCGTCGCGGCGCTCGAGAGTCGGCGTCGCGATGAGTTTTCCCGGATGATCGAAAAGTTTGGTGGTGCCCCGTTCGTAAGTCCCTCGATGCGTGAGATGCCGATCGAACGCAACAAGGATGTCATCGATTTCGCATACCGCGTGATGACTGGCGAAGTCGGAGCAGTGATCTTTTTGACAGGGGTCGGATTCAAGCACTTCCTCACGTCCGTCGAAAAGCATCTCGACAAGCAACGATTGCTCAACTCCTTGTCCGATATCGTGACCATTGCACGGGGACCAAAGCCCGTGGTCGCGATGCGCGAGGTCGGATTGCAACCCACGTTTCGCGCACCGGAGCCGAACACGTGGCGCGAGGTATTGCAGTTGATCGATCAGCAGATACCGGTCGCGAATATGACCGTGGGTTTGCAGGAATACGGTGTAACCAATCACTCGTTGATTGCAGGTTTGGAAGCGCGAGGGGCACGCGTGGTGAACGTGCGCGTCTATCAATGGGATTTCCCCGAGGATACGATTCCATTACGCCTGAATATCGAGGCGATGTGCGCAGGGGAACGGGATCTGCTCCTGTTCACGAGCGCGCACCAAGCGGTCAATATGCTACGTATGGCAAAAGAACTGGGGTGCGAAGAGCAACTTCGATCGTCGTTGAATCGAATGGTTGTGGCATCGATTGGCCCGACCACGACGGAAATGTTGCAGCATTTGAATTTACCCGTCGATATTGAAGCAACTCCGAACAAAATGGGGCATCTGGTTCAAGCTGCCGCGGAAAAAAGTCACCGTATCCTTAAAGCAAAGCGATTTGCGTCGTCGAGTTCCTCCATGAATAATGCCTCCACTCCCGACCCAAATTCTGGCTCCCAAAAACTCGATCGATTAGGTGCATCCCTTTCGAGCAGCCCCTTCATGCAAGCTTGCTATCGCCAGCCCAGTGACGTGACGCCTATATGGCTGATGCGACAAGCTGGACGGTACATGGCCGAGTACCGAGCTGTGAGGGACAAGGTATCGTTCTTGGAGCTTTGCAAGAACCCGACGCTGTGCGCCGAGGTGATGGTGACCGCCGTCGAAAAGTTAGGTGTGGATGCAGCGATCATCTTCTCCGATTTGTTGCCGATCCTGGAACCCATGGGCTTTCATTTGGAGTTCACGCAAGGTGACGGGCCGGTGATCCATAATCCTCTGAGGCAAGTGAGCGATTTGGATCGCGTTCAAGTCTTGAGCAACATGGACTCTCTTTCTTTCGTCCCGGAGACCGTCCGTCAAACGCGAGCCTCTTTGCCCGATCGCATTCCTGTCATCGGGTTCGCCGGTTCCCCATTCACGCTCGCCAGTTACATGATCGAAGGCGGATCGTCGCGCAATTACGTGCATACCAAAACGCTCATGTACAGCGATCCAGAAGCGTGGAAGGTCCTCATGGACAAATTGGTGGAGTCGATTTCGATGTATTTGAACTCGCAGATCGTTGCGGGCGCGCAAGTCGTACAGCTATTCGACTCTTGGGCTGGTTGTTTGTCCCCCAACGACTACCGCATTCATATCCTGCCACACATGCATCGCTTGCTCGAGTCGATTATTCCTAATGTTCCGGTCATCAATTTCGCCACTGGAAACCCAATGCTGATCTCGTCGCTGCGTGGGGATGCGAGAACCGTCGTGGGCTTGGATTGGCGGGTACCTTTGGATGTGGGATGGGATATGGTGGGTTCAGATCGCGCTGTCCAAGGAAACTTGGACCCGACGGTTCTTTTCTCCAACATTGAAACCATCCGAGAGCATGCTCAGTATGTCTTGGCCCAAGCCGCAGGGCGGCCGGGCCACATCTTTAATTTAGGGCATGGCATCCTTCCAGGGACGCCAGTCGACAATGTGATCGCCTTGGTCGATATGGTTCACGAAATGACCGACCGACGCAAAGCCTAGGCTTGCCCGAAGTTGCTCAACGAAATCTTGTATCTGTCGATAGGAGTCGAACGATGAATACGAGTGAGAAAACTCTCGCTGCATTGCGCCAACATCTTCATGAAACCGCCTTGCTCGAAAGTACGATGGCGTTGCTCGAGTGGGATGAACACACAGGGATGCCAGACCGGGCCGGCGATTACCGTTCCGAGCAATTGATGCTGCTAAGCGGTTTTGTGCACCAACGAAAGACCGATCCGAGGATCGGTGAATGGCTTGATCAGCTATCAACCAGCGATGTTAGGGCGGATCCGTACAGTCCCGTCGGCGCTTTGATTCGATGCGTGCGACGGGATTATGATAAAAACGTTCGATTGCCCGAAACGCTCATCAAGCATTTGGCCAAAGCGACCAGCCTGGGCCAGCAGGTCTGGGTCAAGGCAAAGCGCGATAATGACTATGCCGCATTCCAACCCGCGCTACATGAGATTATCTCCTTGCGGCGAGAAGAGGCCTCATTGCTCGCTTCCGATGGAGAACCACTTTACGATGCGCTGCTCGACCAATACGAAGAAGGAGCTAAAAGTAAGGATGTTGCATCGGTGTTTGAGAAGCTGCGAGATGCTTTGATTCCGTGGGTGAGAAACGCTCAAGAGACCGCGCAGCATGCAGGCCCCTCCTCAGTAGAAGGTGTGTTCGACATCGAAGCCCAACGAACGTTCTCTCGGTGGGTGGCGAAAAAGATCGGATTCGATTTCGAGCGAGGACGACTCGATGAAACGGTTCATCCTTTTTGCACGACCCTCGGCCCCCATGACCATCGAATTCTCACGCGGTACAGCGACAGCAGCTTTTCAACCGGGCTGTACGGGGTTCTGCATGAAGCCGGGCATGGGATGTACGAACAAGGTCTGGAGCAGGATTGGTACGGTACGCCCGTCGCAACAGCAGCATCCCTCGGCGTGCATGAGTCCCAATCGCGGCTTTGGGAAAATAGTGTCGGGCTATCACGCCCCTTTTGGGATTGGTGCATGCCCGAAGCTCGAAAATTATTCCCGTCACTCGAGGCTGTGGCGATCGATCGTTGGGTGCGAGACCTTAATCGTGTGCAGTGCAGCTTGATCCGCATCGAAGCGGACGAAGTAACCTACAACATGCACATCCTGATCCGGTTCGAACTGGAGATGGGATTGATCGCCGGAGATCTGAATGTTGCCGATTTGCCGGACGCATGGTCAGACAAGTACCAAAACTATCTGGGCATTCGACCTCCCAACGATGCGCTCGGTGTTTTGCAAGATGTCCACTGGTCCGCGGGCTTGATCGGTTACTTCCCGACATACACACTCGGCAATATCTACGCAGCCCAACTCTACGAAACAGCGGATCGGGAACTGGGAGGTGTCGGGCGTCTGGTCGCCAAAGGTGAGTTCGCACCGTTGCTGGCATGGCTCCGTGAGAAAGTTCACCGGTTCGGGCGTCGCTATCCACCGATGGAACTCATCGAGAAAGCGACCGGGAAGGCATTCAGTTCCGATGCCTTGATTCGTCATCTTCGCACGAAGGTCGCTTGATCCAATCGCGCTCTCGCGAAAGGGGAGCAACTCTCGCCTGTTGGAGACAACGCTATTTCTTGATGTCGTCTTTCTTGATGTCATCGAAGACTTCGTCAAACTTTTTCAGCTTTGGAACAATCACCGCTTGGCAGTAAGGGTTTTTCCTTGCATTCAAGTTGAAATAGTTT
>CAIYZV010000146.1 GCA_903930765.1 uncultured Pirellula sp. | reverse complement strand
CCAACTCTCGTCGGGATTGACCGCGATCGACATCTCTGGAAAGACCATTTTCGTCGACAAGTCCGCTGGTCCAAACGCGGATGGTTCTCTCGCAAAACCGTTTAACAACATCGCAGGTAGTGGCGTCGCTAATGCATTCTCGGCGGCTCTGCCCGGGGATATCGTCCGCATCGTTGGTAACGGTGGAGCGGACGGAAAGATCGAAACGGCCAAAGATAACTTCGCGTACGAAGTCGGCTACGGCGTTCTGGCTGGATCGATCCTTGCCGATGGAGCAACCATGGACGTACCGAAGGGCGTATCGGTCATGGTCGATGCAGGGGCCGTCTTCAAGATGCGCCGATCGCGCGTTGGCGTCGGTAGCTCAACCCTGGGGGTTGACCGCAGCGGTGGTGCATTGCAAGTCCTCGGTACTCCGAAACTGCTCGATCAAAACGGCAATGCTATTCGGGGTAGCAGCGGTCAGTCCGTGAGCGGTAATGTCTTCTTCACCTCGTGGCTCGATGAAGCGATCGGCTTCGACAACTACCAACCAACCACCACACCTGCCGCCGGGGATTGGGGTGGATTGCTCTTCAAGCGAGACCTCGACAAATCCGCAGGCCGCTTCGATCTCGAAGATGAAGGTATCTTCCGCCAATACGTCAATTACGCCGATATCCGATACGGTGGTTCCAGCGCTGTTGTGATCGATTCCGTCCAACAGAGCGTGAACTCGATTCAAATCACTGAAATGCGTCCGACGTTGACCTTCAACCGGATAAGCAATGGTGCGGACTCTGCAATCAGCGCGACCCCAGATAGCTTTGAGGAAACCCTCTTCAGCGATCTGCGTTACCAACGCAAGGGATCCTTCACTCCGGATTACGATCGCATCGGTCCTGACATCCACGACAACACCTTGGTGAACAATTCGATCAACGGGTTATTCATCAAAGTCTCGACCCCTGCCGGTGGTGAACTCAAGCAATTGACCGTTCCTGGTCGATTCAATGACACCGACATCGTTCACATCATTACGGAAAACATCATCGTCCAAGGCAACCCGGGTGGTGCCCAGCTCGATGCAACCGTCGTTTCGTCGAATTTGATCTCTTTGGCTCCAACCCTCGGAGGAAGTTTCTTACCAGGTAGCTACAGCTACAAGCTGACCTTTGTCGACAGGAACGGTTATGAAACACCTCCATCGAATTCGACACAAACCATCGATCTGTTGCCCGGACAAACAGCCATCCGATTGATCGGTTTGCCAGGCACCACGGGCGAGTACATCAGTCGACGCCTGTACCGTGCGGATTCCGTCGGTGGATCCTACCGATTGGTGGCCGAGCTCGATTCGAGCACGACCAGTTACCAAGACCGTGGCACGGTCCTCGCTGATCCGTTGGATCCCAACGCGACACTCCTTCGCGATCGTCCAAACGTTTCTGGGATCACAATCACCCCAACCTCTGGTGGCAGTCTAGCCGCGGCAGCTTACACCTACCGAATCGTGATGATCGATTCCATGGGCCGCGAAGGCCTGGCGTCGAACACAACAGCCATTGCAACATCAACGACAACCAATCGTTCGCTGCGGCTAAACAATCTTCCAACCGTCCAAGCCGGCTACGCCGGTCGCCGGATTTACCGAAGCGCTGCGGGTGGTGCAGGTACCTTCTCGCTGATCGCCGAGATCCGTGATTCTGCCATCAATTCGTACTTGGACAATGGCACCAGCACGCTCACTGGAACTCTGAGCGTTGAATCCTCGGGCAACATCCGACCACGGCTGGACGCATCCCTCGCGATCGATCCAGGCAGCATTATCAAGATCGAAGGTGCGCGCATCGAGCTCGGTCAAAGCACGCAGTTGCTCGCTGAAGGAACCGATGGAAATCGGATCGTGTTCACCAGCAAACAAGACGATCGCTTCGGTGCGGGTGGTACGTTCGATACGAACAACAACGGACTCCGAGGGTCCTTGGATGCGAAAGCTCGCGACTGGAGCGGAGTTTACGCTTCCCCAGGAGCCAATATCAGCCTCGACAATACTGTCGTCGCTTACGCTGGTGGTATCTCGCGCCTGGAAGGTACGTTCAAAGCATTCAGCCCACTCGAGCTTCAACAAGCCGACGCGCGGGTTGCTAACTCGGTCTTTGAAAACAATGGCAACGGGATGGGTGGCCAAGGACCCATCGATCGATTGGGCCGACCCGCGAACGAAAATTATCCTTTCGGCAACAACAACAGCCGAGGTGCTACAGTCTTTATCCGCGGTACACAACCGATCTTCGTCAACAATACGTTCCAAAACAACGTTGGTACGGCATTGACAATCGATGCAAACTCCATGGATGCCGAACTGCGTGGCGATATCGGCCGTCAGTCGGGTGAAGTGGATCGCATCAAGAATCTCGATGCAAACCGAGGTCCTCTGTTCCGAGGAAATCGTCTCTACAACAACAGCATCAATGGTCTTGAAATCCGCGGTGATGCTTCGACGAACAACCGAAATGAAGATGCACTTGCAGTTCGAGATCTCCAACGCAATCTCCTGACGACCGAAAGCGTCTGGGACGATACCGACATGGTCCACGTCCTCTTCGATTCGATCACCGTTGGAAACCTCCAAAGTGTCGGCGGTCTGCGTTTGCAAAGCTCCGTGAATGAGTCCTTGGTCATCAAGATGGAAGGCCAAGGCTCCAATTTCGACCAAGAACGTGGAACCGGCTTCACCGCCACAGGACGCTTTGGTAGTATCAGCGATCGCGTCGGTGGTACCGTCACGGTGATGGGCATGCCTGGATTCCCAGTCGTCCTCACCAGTCTACGCGATGACGCGGTCGGTGCTGGCACCCAGCCAGACGGCCGTCCACAAACCGATACGAACAACGATGGCATTGCCAGCGTCCCACGCGCTGGGGATTGGCGAAGCATGCTGTTTGACTCATTCAGCAACGATCGCAATGTTCAAACCGTGTTGGAACTCGAACAAGCGGACGTCATCGCACCGGGACTCAACGATTCGGTGCTTTCCGCTCAGTTCATGGGAACCTTGGCGGCCAACGCCCAATCGAGCGATGAAAACCTTCGCCTCGGATTTATTGTTCAAGGTGTTCTCAGCGAACCCGCCGACCAAGACCTCTATAGCTTCGTTGCAACCGCTGGAACGGAAGTTTGGGTCGATGTCGATTCGACCGAAATCACCCTCGACACCGTCATCGAAATCCTCAATGCCAACGGTGACCTCATCGCACGCAGCGATAACAGCACCGCGGAGCAACTCAATCCATCCTTGATCT
>CAIYZV010000145.1 GCA_903930765.1 uncultured Pirellula sp. | reverse complement strand
GCAGCCGTTGCCGGCCCTGGTCGGATCGAAGTTGCAAACCCGCTGATTGAAACGACACCTTGGTCTTCATCCGAAGTGATCGATGCTGGGATGGTGAACTGAGGTGCATCGTTGACGGGTCGGATGCTGATCGTAAAGGTTTCATTCGCCCCGATGTTGTCGTTCGGGAAGGGACCAGGGCGTCCGTCATCTTCGAGCCGGACAATCAGTACTGCCGTCCCGTTTTGATCCGGTGCCGTTACGAACGACAAGTCACCCGTGGTGCTGTTGATGCTCGGCTGGACACTGAACAAGTTCGGATTCGACGAGAACGTAACTCGGAAGGTCAACTTCTGGTTGGCTTCATCAATCGCAGTCGATGGGCCAGGCTTGATGTTGGTTGCGAAGCCGGCGAAGACCGTTGGCGATATGCCTGTGACTTGCTCATTATCCTCAAACACCGACACCGATTTGACCGGGATGTTGTACAGTGGCTCATCGTTGATATCGGCAGCGATGACGGTTAGTACCTTCTCGGTGGTGTTCGAGTTTGGTGGCGGGGTTCCCAAGCCATCGTCGGTCGCGATCAGTCGGATACGAAGATCTTTGAACAGACTGTTCACATCCGGTCCGAGTTGGAAGGTAAGGTCCCCTGTTCCGGTCACCAACGGTTGTACCGAGAACGCGCTCGGATCCATCGCTACAGCGACGATCTTGGTCGTCTGGGTGACTTCATCGGTCGCCGTCAATGGTCCAGGTCCCAAATTCGTGATGAAGTTAGTCAGGGTTTGGAAGCCTGCATCTTCTCGCAAATTGTAGGTCGTCGAAGCCATATCAAAGATCGGCGCGTCGTTGATCTCAGCAACGCGAATCGTGAAGGTCTGTGTTATCGAGCGGTTCACGTTTGGTGCCGTCGAGGATCCGCTGTCGACCGCGTTGACGATCACAAAAATATCGCCCGAGTTGAGTCGGTTGATATCGGGTGCCAGATCGTAGGTGAGCACTCCGGTCGGCGAAATCTTCGGCTGTCCGGCAGCTCCGTTGAACCGAGTCGGATCGTCGGCCCTGACGTCGAAGGTGATCGTTTGACCGGCAAGTCCCGCAATCAGTCCCAATTCATCCGTCGCAGTGGGTGGTCCTGCGACGATGTTGGTCACAAATCCATCCACCGGGGAGACCTCAAGATCCTCTTGGATCTGAATCAATGGATTTGGGATGGTGAACAGCGGAGCATCGTTCACTTCGGTGACTAGCAAGGTGATCATCGTGGTTGCCGATGAATTGACATCTGGAATACCTACTCGCGATCCAGGAGCATTGCCGCTATCGACCGCAGTAACCTTGACCAAGATCGGTCCAGAGTTGAGTTGGTTCACGTCTGGAGCCAAGTCGTAAGTAAGGACTCCGGTCGGCGAGATCGCTGGCTGACCAGCTGTCCCGTTGAATCGTGTCGGATCGACTGCTTCAACGATGAAGGATACCGTTTGACCAGTAACACCAGTTACCAAGCCCAACTCATCTACGGCCGTATTTGGTCCAGCTTGGATGTTCGTTACAAATCCGCTTTGAGGTGACACCTCGAGATCCTCGAGAATCGAAACCACTGGATTCGGGATGGTGAATTGCGGCGCATCGTTTACGTCTTGAACCAACAACGTGAACAATTGGGGTGTTGACTGATTATTGTCAGGAATACCAACTCGACTGCCTGCGGCAAAGCCGCTGTCGAATGCTGTTACCCTGACAACAATCGGTCCGGAGTTGAGCAGGTTCACATCGGGTGCCAAGTCATATGTCAAGACGCCAGTCGGCGAGATCTTCGGTTGGCCAGCGGCACCATTGAATCGTGTTGGGTCCAATGCGACGACTGTAAACGTTACCGTTTGACCGGCTTCATCCGTTGCGGAAGCAGGACCTGGAACGATGTTCGTAACGAAACCGTTGACCGGTGAGTTCTCCAAGTCTTCTTGGACATTGATCACCGGG
>CAIYZV010000144.1 GCA_903930765.1 uncultured Pirellula sp. | reverse complement strand
GCGCTCGCCAAAAAGTTTTTCGGAAGGTTTCAGGGGTGTCTCCTGGAAGTCCCATGATGATTTCGATCGCCACATGTGCAAATCGAGTCATCTCGGCGATATGCACATCGAATTTTTCTTCCTCGAGGGTTCTTTCCATGGTTGATAGAGTCGTTTTGTCGAACGATTGCAAGCCGACGCCAATGAGCGGTTCGCCGACTTGACTCATGAAGTCCATATGGTGTTTCTGGATTTTCGCCGGATAAACCTCGCAAATCAATCGCTTGTTGCGAAAGTAACCGGTAGCCTCAGAGGCTTTGGCAAGCTCCTTGAACGCACGTTCGTTGAGGTTCAGACCTGCATCGACCATCAGAGCACCGACCGGGTTGCTGATTTCCAGTGCAGTCAACTCCTCGATGAGGTGGTCTTCGGTGCGAACTCGCTTGGGCGATTCCATCGTTCCCCACTCACAGTACGCACAAGTAAATGGGCAACCACGGTAGGTTTGAAGTACCGCCAGCCCTCCATGAGGAACGATTTTCATCGCATAGGGAGAAGCAAGTTCGTTGAGGTCACCCAGAGGACGCACTAGTGTGTTATGCCAGGTCTCCCCGTTCCATAGTGCAAGGCCTGGTATGCTCTTCCATGCTTCCACGGATCGATTGGTGGAACTGACTATTTCCAAAAAGGCATGTTCTCCTTCACCTGTAACCAAAATATCTGCGACCTGCCTAAGCTCCTGAAAAGGCGATTGATTGAACATCGCGGGCCGCGCCGAGGGACCTCCGAACACAATGGTTCTTGAAGCGTCCTGACGGTGCAAACGCCTAGCTACTTGATCAAAAACAGGCAAGGACCACAGGTAAGTTGAAAACCCAACAATGTCAGGGTCAAGTGCAAGGATTTCCTCGAAGAGTTCCTCCGGTAGCGCGTCAACCACATCGAGGACTGCGAGTTCCAAATCAGGTAACTTGGCCGCTCTGAGCGTTGCCTCGACCATTCGAAGCCCATGGTTGGAGATCCTCTCAGGCATCGCAGGATCGCGTTTGGGGTAAAGCCCGATAAGGCAAACCTTTCTGCCGGACCGTTTGGCAATCACAGTGCATCACCCTCTTCCTGAGTTCTACCGAAATCGATCAGACCGCAAAACCTGTTGCTAAGGATGCCATTCGGTGGTTCGCCATTGGAAACGACCACCAAAATTGCCCCGCTTTACCACCGCACTTCTGAATCTCTTCGGTCAGAAAATGTCTCATCTCAAGGATGTCGGACTGCGACCAACCTACACATGATTGCATCGAGAGTGTTTGGTGACAAAACTCCATTTTCCATTCCGGCTTCCCTCTGGTCAGCAATGCATCGGGAAGTACCAAGCAGTGATAAACCCTCACGCCTACACCTTGGCTCCGTGCAAATGCGAGTGTCTCTTTGAATCCTGCCGGAGTGTCGGTTGGGAGTCCAAAGATGATTTGAATCTCAATCGATTCAACCACGCCTTGCAATTGAGCAATCGCGTTTTCGAAATTTTCTTTTCCAAACGGTCTATTTAAATTCTTCAGAACCGTTGGCTGGATAGACTGAAGCCCAACCCCTAAGTACGTTGGGCCACAATCGGCTAGGAATTCCAGATGTTCCTGCTTGATTTTCGACGGGTAAATTTCGCACCACAGTCCGGTCTTCTTCAAAACTCCGACTTTCTTTTCCGCATTGGCAAGGTTACGAAACGCTTGCGCATTGAGGTTCAATCCCGAATCGACATCAAAAACGGCCTTCGGGGCAAACCCTGCAAGGGCTTCAAGTTCCCGAGTCAGATAATCCTCAGAGAAACAACCTTGACTGACATCCGCCATTCCCCATTCACAAAAACGGCACGACATAGGACAACCTCGGAAAGTCTCTAAGTATCCCAAGGCACCGTATCGCATGAGCCCCATTTGGTAGGGGGATGGAAGTTGATCCATTTTTCCGTGTCCCACGGGCAACGCGCTGCGATACCAACCGATTGGTGTCGGGATTTCAACACCCCCGATGGACTCCATGGCCTTGATCGTGCGTGTGCGATCCTGCAATTCGTCCAGAGACATCGCTATCTGATTAAACGCCTCTTCGCCATCACGGATCACTAGGCAATCTTCATACTGGTACGCTGGCGCGTAAGGCGTCAGATCCAACAGCGCGCTTCGTGCGGAAGGACCTCCAAATACCTGCACTATCGACGGATCGAGCTTCCTTATATTTCTTGCAACTTTTACCAAGCAGTTCGTTGACCAAACGAATAAAGAGTAGCCGATTAGTTGCGGC
>CAIYZV010000143.1 GCA_903930765.1 uncultured Pirellula sp. | reverse complement strand
GGGGGCTAGGCCAATCCAGTGATGACGTACACGATACTTGCATCAGCTTTCGACGTCATGTCCGCTCGCTTGGAGTTGTTCGCGTAGCGAAGCCGCTCCGGCAAATGCAAGCTTGCCGTGCTGGGGCTGTGGCGGTAAATTCGCAAATCGAGTTCGAAGGATCACCGCAGCTCTCACCGCGTTTGCGAAATTTGAAGCAATCTCGACGGTCTGTGGAGCGCTCCAAGCGCATTGTTGTAATAGGTGAAGCCGGCAGTATCGCCGTGGCAGTCGGGCACCCTTTACTCGCTCATGGTGGGTTTCTCATCGTGGGAGTTCATTCGCTCGATCCGGAATGCGACAGTATTCCTGAACATCGAATTCGAGAATTGATATTTGGCCTGCATGCAGGTGGTTTGTTAGTCGCTGGGGAATTACCCCGCACTCTCATAACTGAGTTGGGCGAGTTGTCGGTGCTTATCGGATGCAAGTTGCTTTCGCTACTGCCGAATAGCGACAACTCAGCACTGATGGCCTCGATTACAAGAGAGGGCGGACTGCCGTTCGTTGAGATGGAAATCGCGCGTGAACGTTATCCTTTCGACCTGTGCAAACGCGCACTCGATATCATTGTTTCGTTGATCGCATGTGTGTTGATGTTGCCGGTGGTTGGCGTAGCGGCATTAATAGTGGCCATCGAGAGCCCAGGAAATCCATTTTTTGGGCATGTGAGAATAGGGCGTTGCGGTCGTCGTTTCCGATGCTGGAAGCTCCGCACCATGCATGCTGATGCCGAACTGCGGCTACAGCGCGAGGTGGATCTGTTCGAAAGGTATCGGGAGAACGATTACAAGCTCCCCGACAACGAAGACCCACGAGTCACCAAAATCGGTCGATTTCTCCGTTGCAGCAGCTTGGATGAGCTTCCACAGTTGTGGAATGTGGTCGTTGGAGAGATGTCGCTGGTTGGCCCACGTCCTATCGTGGCGGACGAGCTTCAGCACTATCGTGGTACCGTGCTAACGTTGCTGTCGGTACGTCCAGGGATTACGGGCGCATGGGCTGTGAGCGGTCGGCATCATCTTGCCTACCCGCGGCGCGCTGAGATCGAGCTTCAGTACGTTCGCACCCGAAACCTGTTGAGTGATGTTCGTATACTCTGGCGTACCATTGGAGCGGTGCTCGACTCAGGTTTCGGAGCGTACGAACAAAGTGAAACCCGTTCTCAGAGCAAAGAGGGACACTCGTGACGACACAACTACGTCCCGAGTTCTTATCGGTGTTGGCATGCACGCTAGCCTACGCCTTGTGCCGCCTCATGCTACCGGCAGTCATTCGCCTCGCCAATTCGCGTGGATGGCTCGATCAACCGGGTGATCGGCGGGTACACATAACGCCCGTGCCGCGGCTTGGTGGTTTGTCGGTCTTCTTGAGCGTGGCTGCTATTGTTGCTCTCTTGCCAAGCGATGCCTCTTCAGGTCGCCTGGGCCTTCTCCTTGGTGCGAGTGGGGTGTTCGCGATCGGCCTGGCTGATGATTTGACGGGTATCTCCCCGCTTGCAAAACTTGTGGTCCAAAGCTTTGCGGCCATTCTTGTGTTGAGCGACGGTCTTATCCCCCATACATTGGCGGTAGCCAATGGTACTCCGGTGTTGGAGATCGGGGTGTGGGCCGGGGGAGCTCTCGCTTTCGTGTGGATTGTCGGGGTAACGAATGCATTCAATCTTATCGATGGCATCGACGGATTGGCGGGCACCATGGCCATCATTGCACTCGGTGCGTGCCTCACCTGCACCCTCTTGGTCGGTGACCAGTCAACGGGGGTGATACTCCCTGCGGTGGTTGGTGCGGTACTGGCCTTTCTTCGAAGCAACTGGTCGCCGGCCAG
>CAIYZV010000142.1 GCA_903930765.1 uncultured Pirellula sp. | reverse complement strand
GGTGCCGGTTCCGTTGCCGGTTCGGCAGCAGGGGGCTCAGTAGCAGGAATCTCAGTAGCCGGAATCTCAGTAGCTGGTGCTATTGGAGGAAAAGCCGGCGAGGAGCCGGTTGGCGGGAAGCTGTAGTTGGGGAGGTTAGGAAGTCCAGGCAGCCCCGCTCCGCCGGTTGCGGGAGCCGGTGCGTTGGTTCGTTTTTCCGTGTACCACGCGAAGAAATCTTTGCCGTCCTTGCTGTCCAGCCAAGTGATCCGCTGATTGATTTCGGCGATGAACTCGGCCCCAAGACCGGTTAGTGTTGTGATCTTTTGGTATTCCGCGAGCGCCTCGGTCCTTTGCCCAAGGCCTTCGAGGGCTTGACCAAGTCCATGCAACGCGCGGCTCTTCACGAAGGAATCGGTCGCTCGAATGGCGACTTCGCGATAGTCATCCACGGCTTGCTGGAAGAACTGGTCGGACAGGTTTTTGTCCAAATTCCACTTCTCCATCGCTTTGGACATGTTCGCATCGCCAGCGGTCAATCGAGCCCATGGACCAGCCGAAGTGTCTGCAAAATCCTTCGAAATCGCTTCGAGATCCTGGGACTGCGTGTCGGAAAAGTAGAAGTCGGTCCACGCCCTCGCGGCCCGTGTTTCGATCTGGCTGGTGTAAAACCCGTACCCGAGCATCCCTAGGATCGCGACTGCGCTCACACCCAGGGCAGCTGGCAAGTACGGCTTGATCTGAGCCACGAAATGCTCGATCTTGTCTGCCAATAAATCGGACTCTTGAACTTGGCTGCGTTCACTTTTCATGGCGATGGCTTCGCTAAAATTCCTGCAATTCAAAGGGGAGTAGTATAAGAGTTCCCTCGCGATCCCTCAATACTAACAAGTTCCCGGATCAGGAAATCACGCTGCCATCGGGACTGCGGTGGCAATCCGGTTTTGGGAGGGAAACCGATAGGTGGTGATGCATTGGCTTTTGAGCCAATCGGTCATTTTCGCAAAGACTTGCTCTCGAACGGGTTCGTCGTGCAAATCGTGACGGCAATTCAACCACGAGGAATACGTCGCTAGCCCACCCGCCCTTTGGCAGAACTCTTCCGTCCCTGTTGGGCAGGTCAGTTGGTCATCGGTCCCATGCATGAGTAGCATGGGTATGGGGAGTTGGGATGCATTCTCAATGGCCCACAAACCGCTATCGATCAAACTGGCGGCTAGACGCAACGACATCGATCGGTGAACCCATGGATCGCGCAAGTAGGCGTCTTGGGCCTGCCTGTTTTGGCTCAGTTTGTTGACTTGCACGGGGGTTGGGATCCGCAAGTTGGGAACGCATTTGGCTAACCATCGCCCCGCGTTCATGATTTTTTCTCGGGGCATGTTCGATGCTCGCAACATCGGTGAACCCACGATGGCGCCTCGGAGTGGGACACCGTGGGTATCGCGCCTGAGCAACCAATTGATCACGAGATTTCCGCCCATGCTTTGCCCAAACAAAAACTGAGGAATGCGTGGAAAGAGACCATCGGTCCACCGAACGGCTCGTTCCACCTCGTCAAGCATTTGATCGTAGGAACCGATCACGCCGCGACGACCGGGGCTGCGACCATGCCCGATCAAATCGATCGCCGTGACCGCTAACCCCAAACTCGCCAGACTCGTGGCCATCCCAGCAAACCGCCCACCGTGATCCCCAAAGCCATGGATGATTGTCATCGCACCCCAAGGTGTACCCTCGTTGGGAGTCCAACGATGCACAAACCGAACGTGTTCCCCATCCAGTTCCATCTCGAGAGCTTGGGCGGCAACAGGAGATAAGTATGCTAGCATTTTTTTTTCCAGTCGGCTTGCGTGGAGGAAGCAAACTCACCTCAATGGGATCGGTCGATACAACCGTCCAAGCTTAACTAAATCCACTTTTCTGGAAGGTCAATCGCCGTAATCTGTAACGACATTACCAATTGCGACAAACTTGTTACCTGTTCGTGCCGATACCGACAGCATGAATGTCACACCTGTCGATGCAGTTCGAAAAAACTTTTGCGAGATCGTTCGTCGCCGCACGGGCATGATCACTTCATCGACCACGGTGGAATCAGGCATGTTGGAAACGACCTTGATTCGAAATGGGTCGTACTGCGGACGCCGTTTCTCCCTGCACGGCTACAGCTTGATTTGGTTCATCGACGAGCAGCAGATCAAGCTCTACGCCCAAGACGGCTCGTTGTTGGATACGAAATCGGTGCACGATTTCTGCAGTTCACCGATCCGTGTTCCGGTCAGCGCTCCCGACACCGCGCCTGCGACGGAAACCAGTGTCGAGTTCCCAGTTCGCCGCGCCGCCTAATTTCGAGGCTTCGATTAGCTCTGCCGCTCAGATTCTCGAGGAAACATCGCTGGCAGGTTATTTGCCAGAATATCTCAACTTTCATCCCCCGGCGCGATCGCGGGTCCTTGATAATCAACGATTGCTCAACGCAGCCAGAGCTTGTTCACTCATTGGCTTATTGTTAGCTGGCCCGTCGGCTTATGGTTAGCTGGCCCGTCATTGTTGCTCAGCTACTGCAATATGCCGAACGGGTGCAGGACCGGTTGATTTACCGAACGACCTGCTAGGAGCGGGAGGGATGATGGCACTGGATTCCGTACCAATTTGGTGTGTGACGCTTTTGATCGTCGGCGCAATGGGAGTCTCCGTGGAAATCGGCTATCGAGTGGGCTTGTTGCGTCAGCGACGATGTCCGGATGAGAAAGAACAAGTTGTCGGTACGATGGTGGGGGCAACGTTGGGGTTGCTCGCATTCTTGCTCGCCTTCACCTTTGGCTTAGCTGCTTCCCGTTTCGAAGAAAAACGCACCTTGGTGCTCAAAGAAGCCAACGCCATTGGTACCACCTACCTCCGCTCCGAGTTGCTGCCTTCAAGTACCACCGCGATCCAGCAGGAACTGCGAGACTACGTCGAGGATCGACTGGAGGTCATCGAGACCCGCGATACGAAGAAATTGTTGGCCCATGCCGAACAATCCCATCGGCAATTATGGGAAAAGGCGATTGATGTTTCCAGGCAATCTCCAGACTCCTTGATGGTCAGTCTGTTCGTTCAGTCGCTCAATGAGGTCATCGATGTTCATGCCGAACGTGTGCTCATCGGGCTTCGAAGTCGGTTGCCGCTCGTTCTTTGGATTGCACTGGGATCGCTTGCCTTATTGGCGATGGCTGGTGTTGGTTACCAAGAAGGCGTAACAAAGTCCCGACGATCACTCGCGGTCATCATGTTGATGTTCAGTTTTTCTGCGATCGCATCGCTGATCATCGATCTCGACCGGCCTCAAGACGGTTTTTTAAGAGTCAGCCAACAACCACTGATCGACTTGAACAACAGCATGAACCAAAACGCAGCTACCGAGATGAACGCCGGTTCGCTGTAACTCGACGGTCCATCGCCCTGGGGCATGGTTTCGGCCTCGTCCGTGGTTTTTTCTACCTACACCTATGCATCGAAAGAAAATAGCATCATGACTCAGCCTGCGGCAATCGATGCGGTTGGTATTGGCAACGATGGGCATCCGAGCGAGCCATTGATTCATCGCGACGATAGACTCGCGTATGGGAAAAAACTGCGTGAAAAAACGCCGCGTAGCGATCATGCGATTTGGTCCCCTCGAGCCGATCGTCCGGACCCGGTTTCCTTGGTTGAGCAGTCGAATGTGGGTCGCATGCAGCAACTGGTCCCGGTTCGCCATGCTCGCATGATGGAGTCGCCGTTCGCTTTCTACCGTGGTACTGCGATGAACATGGCGGCCGACTTGGCGCATACTCCAACCTCAGGGATTGATGTCCAAGTTTGCGGAGACTGCCATCTGTTGAACTTCGGAGCCTTTGCGACCCCTGAGCGACGCATGATTTTCGATATCAACGATTTGGATGAAACGCTCAAAGCTCCGTGGGAGTGGGACGTGAAACGATTGGCTGCCAGTTTTGTATTGGCTGGTCGTCATAATGGTTTTGATGAGCAGGTGGCGATGGAATCCGCGTACCGTTGTGTGGAGGCGTATCGGCAACGGACTCAGCAATACAGCGAGAAAACCGTATTGGAAACGTGGTACGACCGGATTGACGTCGAGGATTTGTTGCCGACGATCCATGACGAGGAAACCAAACAGCGGGCCGAAAAGCGACTCGAAAAGGCACGTGAACACAGCGTCATGGCCAAAGAGTTTCCGGAACTAACGACCGTGAAGGACGGTTTCGTTCGGATCAAAGACAACCCGCCTCTAATCTTCCATTGGGCGGATGAGGGGCACCATGCGCAATGGAAAGATATCCTGACTGGTTTTGAAAGATATCGCGAATCGCTCCAAGAAGATCGCCGTGAACTGCTCGATCGTTTCCAATTGATGGACCTCGCGTTCAAAGTGGTTGGGGTCGGTAGCGTTGGAACCCTCTGCGGAATCGTGCTCCTGATGGCATCGGATTCCGACCCGTTGTTCTTGCAGATCAAACAAGCTCGAGCGTCGGTACTCGAGCCCTACGCATCGAAAGGTCACCATGCCAACCATGGGGAGCGAATCGTGCACGGATATCGGATGATGCAAGCCGCCAGCGATATATTCCTGGGATGGACCGAAGGGGTTAACGGTCAGTTCTTTATCCGTCAGCTGAAGGATATGAAGATCAAACCGATGGTGGAAATGTTCACTCCCAAGGTAATGATGCAATACGCCGAGTGGTGCGGTTGGACATTGGCCCATGCTCACGCCCGCTCTGGAAAAGCAGCTGAAGTCGCAGGTTATCTCGGCAAGAGCGATAAATTCGACACTGCAATCGTGTCATTCTCGGTGGCTTATGCCGATCAAGTGGAACAGGATTTCGAAAAGTTTATTGCAGCAATCCGAAGCGGCAAGCTCGAAGTCTTTCGCGAGTAGACCCCGCGATCGAACCTTTGGACTAGAATTGCGAACCGTTAAAACCTCGAATAGCGAGTGTTCGTTGAAACAGAGAAACCATGGCTGCAGCTATTCGAATCGAGCAGGCTAAGTGAGACAGTACGCGTGAGATAGGTCGTATGAGGCTAGGTGTTTTACTAATCGCCAACGCGTTCTTGTTGTTTCTGGTCCAGCCTATCATGGGAAAGACGTTGCTTCCATGGTGGGGGGGAGGCTCCCACGTTTGGACGTCATGCCTTCTGTTTTTTCAATCGGGATTGCTGCTGGGCTATCTCTATGCCTATACGTCTGCGACGTGGCTTTCCGTTCGCCAGCAGACCAGACTGCACTTCACGCTGTTGCTCCTTTCATGGGCCTGGCTGCCGATCCAGTCGAACCTGTTGACGGCTTGGCGTATTGACCTAGTTCCGTCGGATTGGGAGCCTGTTTGGCATATCTTGGCACACCTCTCGTTCGCCATTGGACTCCCTTACTTGGTCCTTTCGAGCACGAGTCCACTCCTGTCGCATTGGTTTGTGACCACGCATGCCGGGACCGAGCCCTATCGATGGTATTCGTTAGCGAACCTAGGCTCCCTCGTCGGTTGCTTGCTCTATCCGTTTCTTTTCGAGCCTATCCTAGGTTTGCCGCAACAGGATTGGTTGTGGAGTATCGCATTCGCCATGCTGTCGCTCGGTCTGTTGGCACACACAGCCATCATCCTCCGTGCGGCGACGTGGCAGTTGAAACATGGAGATCAGGTCCCTGACGGATCCAAAGGGGTGCGGGAATCCTTCCTGCTGGGCGATCGGAACTTCTTGGCATGGCTCTCGCTCTCTGCATGTTCGTCGATTGTGCTATCCGCATCGACGAGCAACGCTTCCCAAACCGGAATTGTCGTGCCGGGCTTGTGGGTGATCCCCCTGGCGATGTACTTGGCATCATGGTGGATGGCCTTTCGCTCTCCGAAACTCGAAAACTGGGCAGCGCACATGTGCCTTTACTTTTTCGGCGGATCCCTCGCTGTCTTCTTGTTGATTTTCAAGCTCTGGTTGCCTTGGACTGCGATCGTGGCTGGATACATGGTCGTTGTCTTTGCAATCAGTTTGGCGTGCCATAATCTGCTTTATACCCTGCGCCCCCCATCGCAACGGATCACCAGTTTTTATCTTGCCATCGCCTTAGGTGGGGCGCTCGGATGTGGTTTCGTGTCGATCCTCGCCCCTAAGATTTTCAACGAGTTTTGGGAATTGCATGTTGGGCTCTCGCTCGGTGCTGTGGTCATCGCACTTCATTATGGATCGTTGATGTTTCCTCAAATACGAAACGATGTTTGGGTCCGCCGTTTCCGTTGGCCAGCCACGATGCTCGCGACTATTTTTTTGGTTGGTGTGTTAGCGACGCATATGAACGTGCAAAGCATCGATCCGGTACTTGCCCGTCAACGTGATTTTTATGGGGTTGTGAGTGTGGTCGAGCAACCCAAACGCGGATTGCGGACCATGTTGCACGGTCAAACCCAGCATGGATCGGAACCGCTCCAAGGCCCGTTGGATCCAAACCAAACGATGTATTACCAGACAAACTCTGGTGTTGCAAAAGCGTGGCAGTGGATTCACGACAACTCTGCAACGCCATGTCGCGTAGGGATCATCGGTCTTGGAACGGGGTCCCTTTCGCTCTACGCAAATCCCGCAGATCATTTGGTCTACTACGAAGTAAGTCCAGCGGTGCGATCCGTTGCCGAGGAATACTTCCACTACCTAGCAGCCCATCCTGGACTTACCGAAATCCGGATGGGGGATGGACGCAGATTGCTTGCGGAGGAGGTGAAAAACGGGAAGGAGCCATTGCTAGATCTCCTTGTTGTGGACGCGTTTGCCAACGATTCCCTACCGATGCACTTGCTGACCGTCGAAGCGATCGAGCTCTACAAAAAACGGCTTTCCAACGCTGGGCTCATCGCGATGAATATCACCAACCGAAATCTCGATCTAGCTCCAGTGCTGTGCAAAATCGCACAGCGGTGTCAGATGCAGCCGATCTTGATCGAGAGTCCCCTTGAAAGCAATCAAACGAATCAAAATCAAAAGGGCGAAGTCGAGCCGGCAAATCGGTCTATGGTCCGTTGGTTGCTGCTCTTTCCGCCTCATGCATCTCTTCCAAAGCTGGAGGGCGCAGTTCCGATGACGGCACCAGAGTCGCTACAGCCGTGGACGGATGATTTCGGCAGTCCTGTTCACGCGCTCCGTTGGGTGAAGCTCTAGCGAGACGGCCTGATGCTCTTTCCGGCAGTTTTCCGAGGTTCACTTCACCGGTCCTGATAATGGTGGATTCTCGAAGTATCGGCCTTGGTCGATCACCCTAGGGTCTCCGGTACTGAGCAGTTCTTCCATCAACCGTTTCTCCAATTGATCCCGTTCTGCCGCGTACTGCGGATCGGTGGCGACGTTGTTCATTTGGTAAGGATCCTCGCGCAGATCGTAGAGCTCTTCGCGGGGGCGTTTGCCATAAGCTCGTTCGAAGTACGGCTTCCATGGTGGATCGTTGCGATGGGACACCATCCACGCTTTGGTTGGCCCCGCATCTTCGTCGGGTAGCGTCACCCGCGTCGTCTCGGCGACTTCAGTATCTGTCGGAGGATTATCTCCGTCGAGCCGATAGGGATCTCCCAAGGGCCACCGCTCCGGCTTGAAGTTGACGATGTAAAGGAAATCGTGAGTTCGGATAGCGCGTTGGGGGTAGGGTGAATAGTCGGCTCTCGCCGATTCGACGTGCCTCTCTCGCCCGATGAAGACGGCATCGCGTTGAGGTTCGATACGGCCACTTTGGTGGCTTTGTAGCAATGCGACCAAGCTCATACCGGTCATAGTTTCGGGGCGGTCGATCCCCGATGCCTCGAGCAATGTAGGTGCGATATCGGTCAAACTGATCAAGTCGTCGCAGACGCGTCCACCGGGCAATCCTGGACCGCAGATCGCCAGAGAGACGCTGGCACCAAAGTCGTACAGATTGCATTTGCCATGAGGAAACCCAGGTGGACCATGGTCACCGCTGACGACGATCCAGGTCGAGTCCAACTCCCCTGCCCGTTCGAGTTTTTCGAGCAAACCGCCCAAGGCCATATCCCAGGCGGCAATCTCTCCGAAGTAATCCGCGAGATCCTCGCGAACCTCCGGCACATCAGGCAGGAACGGTGGCAGTTTGCCTTGGAAGTCATCAGGATTATAACCCCATAGTTCTTTTCCCGAACCACGAACCCACTTGCGGTGGACGTTGGTCGGTCCAAACCAATAACAAAAAGGTTGCTCCGGTGGTCGGCGTTGAAGGAACTCATCGAAATTAGCGACCGCTAAATCGACGATTTTCTTTTTAAAGGGTTCAACATCTCCACCGGCCCGCAAGTCCTTGGTCACCGACTCTGAGAATTGATTGAATCGTCCTCCGGTTTTTTCGAACGCGAACTTGCCACCCCCAAACGGTGCATCCCCAGGGGTTCCCGGACTCCAGACTTTGAAGGTTTCGCCGATGCAATAGCCTGCATCTTTGAGCAGATGCGGAAAGCTGGGGATCGCTGGATCCCAAACGGCACCTTGCAAAATCGCTCCTCGACCTGTTCGCCAAAAATGCTGGCCCGAAAGGAGCGCGCTGCGGCACGGGGTACAACTGGGTGCAGAGACAAAGGCCGATCGGAACAATACGCCTCGGGCTGCGATCCGATCGAAATTCGGCGTACGGACCAATCGCTGAAGCTCCCCGTAGCGATCGATGCTCGCGTAGATGCTGGCGAATCGTCCCCAATCGTCGGCGAACGCAATCAAGAAGTTAGGCTTCTTGGTCGATGCCCCGTGGGCGGCGGTTGACTGGTTGGCCCGTGTCATGCTCCCGGCCATAAGCATGAGCAGAAATACAATCGCTATTCGCATGGGCGTTCTTCGATCGAAGGGGGCTTGGGATTAAAACAACAATAGACTGCCTCAAACTGGGGACAGTTCTTTGCTGACGAGCCTGAACCTGTTCGCGGAAATGAATCCTCCCGGATGACGGTGGGACTATTGCTTCAAGTGATGCATCAAGAATGCATGAGCATTTGCGAATGGGGATTCTGCATGGGAGGGATAAACCAGATCGCATGGTACCCCAATGGCTTTGCAGCGTTCCTGGAACTGGATTCCATACATCGCCGAATGGGTAGGATCGGATTCGTTTCCGCCAAGGGTGGGAGCTGATTTTTGGTTAGGGTACTCCAAAAAAATTGGAGGATCCTCCGGTGTTATCAGTTCGATGGGTGAGTACTCTCGGATCCACGGGAGTACTTGGTCGCGATTGGCCAGCAGAAGATCGAACTCTTCGGCCCGACTTCGCCCCTTCTTTGCAAAACCGAAGGCATGCCCACCATAAATCGAATTGCCGATCCAGGTTCGGAGTTGCTGTGGGTCCAGCGAGGTTTGGGCTCCAGTCACCGCTGCAACCTGCAACCGAGACGACTCCCGAGCGACCGGGTCCTCGCTGTTCGGATCGGCGAGATCATCATGCAAAGCTAACCAAAGCGACGTACATGCGCCTGCGGAGCTACCAGTCGCCCCGATCTTCTTTGGATTGATGTTCCACTCTTGGGCCTTGGAACGGATTGTTTGGAGGGCCCGTGCAGCATCGGTCACACAAGCCTTCACTGGTGGCTCGACTCCTTGTTCCATCGCTTGTGGGATGAATCGGTAATTGATGGCAGCGACGGAGATCCCAGCTTCGAGATAATTCTTGATCGGGCGATTGCCGTAATTGGTTTTGTCACCACCAACCCAACCACCACCATGGATCAGTAAAACAACAGGGGTCGGCTGATCCGATTCCGCTTTCCAAAAATCAAAGCGTTGCCGTTGCGACTCCTGGCCGTAGGCATAGTCCGCAACCGTCGGTGCTGGGCGCTCCGGCGGCTTCTTGGCAGCCTGGGCGTTGTTCTTAGAATTGTTCTTTGACCCGGGCTTACCGTCGCTCCTTAGAGAGGAGGGTGATTTGATCGCGTACAGCCTGATCTCATCGAACTCATTCATGTCATCGAACGAACCGATGCCGATACGACCGGTTCCAAAGGTCTTGTCGTTGACCGACATGTGGGGTTTGGTCATGTCGTCGAAATAGATTTCAATCATTCCAGATTCGCTCTCTCGCACCAGTTTGACTTGGTGCCACGCATCGTCCCATGGAACGTCCTTTTTGTTTTCGGTCAATGGTCGTCGCGGTTCGCCGTTGACGATCATGATCTGTCCGCTTGCGGGATCTGGTTTGGCACCCAAGTGCACATAGTAAAAATGCTCTGCGTCTTGATGGCAGAAGAACACACAGCAGTCGCGATGGTTTCCGGTGTCGTTCGTACTGCGGACCTTGAAGGTTAGAACAAACGATCCTTCACGGAGATCCTTGATCAAAGCGATATTGTGAGGGCTGCGAACTTTGGGCGTGTAGTTGCTGATACGTTTGTTCAGGCCGAACGAATGGTTGCCATCCTTTTCGAAAATCTCCCAAGCACCTGGGTCGGTCAATTCCCAGCGATCGATTCCTTTTTCAAAATCCTCTTCGAATACCAATTGCTTCCCATCGGAGGACTCCTGGCAGTACGCGGATTGGAGTGCCAGCAGAAAGACAATCACCATAGCCTGAGCCAACATGCGAATGGGCAGGCGACCCCATAAGGTTTGAATCAAAATCATAGACAACCCTTGTTGCTGACGGAATCGTGTTGCGGGTAGTAGCATTTGTCCAGGCATCGAGCGATCTTTAAGGGAAACATGGGTTCGAGAAATGCGGTGTAGTGATAACGGTGTAGTGATAACGGTGTAGTGATAACGGTGTAATGGTAAAGAGGTAGTGATAAAGAGGCAGTGGTAAAGAGGTAGTAAATCGCAGAGACGCAAGATCGTTGCAGTCGTCCCCAGTGTATCGCATCTTAGGTATATCGCATCGTAAGTATATCTCATCGTACTGCGGATACCCCATCGTACTGCGGATTTCACAACGACCCTTCGAGTTCGGTGAGCGAGATCGGTCTAGGTCGATTGTTGGAATGCTGGCTGACCCTCAAAAAACCTCCTGGTATACTTGCGGACCTAACGGCTGTGCCTTTTCTTCCTTTTTCGTAGTGCCTGGAATTTATGTCGCTCCCCATCGTCGTATTGCCCAACGAAGAAAAGTGGGATTGCCATCGATGCGGAATCTGCTGTCGCGGAAGTATTATACCGCTGAGCGACCAAGACCTTGCAAAGTTGCGGAGCCAGAAATGGGAAGAGCATCCCGAATATCGCCATACCCCGATCTACGTTCGGCATCGAGATTCCTCCAAGCCCTACCAATTGGCTAAGCGGTCCGATGGAGCGTGTGTCTTTCTCGATGAACAAGGGTTGTGCAGAATCCATTCCGAATTCGGGTGCGATGCCAAGCCGACAGTCTGCCGCGTTTTTCCATTGCAGTTGATTCCTCGGGACAAACAAGTCGTGTTGACAACACGCCGAGCGTGCCCCTCCTCGGCCGCCGATCTCGGACAGTCGCTCCAAGGACATCTTCCTTTGATCAAGCAACTCGTCCGCGAGGGTAGTTTGTCCGCGGAATCGATCGCTGCTCCGGCTTTGAAAGCGGGTGAGCGACGCGACTGGAAAATGATTCACGTAGCTCTGGAAACCATCGCCAGATTGCTCAACGATCAGCGATATCCACCGGTTCGGCGACTGGTACATGCCCTGCAGTTCGCGAATCTTTTGGAACGGGCTCGAACCAAGCGTATGGACGACCAAAAGCTCGCCGAGCTGATTCATACATTGGAAGAAGTGGTTGTCGAAGAATCGAAATTCGTCTTCGCAGAACGTCGTCCTCCAAAATGGTATGCCCGCGTTTTCTTCCGACAAATGGCAGTCGAGTGTGCTCGCTTGCATCCCCAGTTTCAACCTCGATCCAGTTGGTCCGAACGACTCAATCTGACGAGAACGGCATTGCGTGTCGCCCGTGGTCGAGGACCAACACCTTCTCTCCATCCACCTTTTCCGTCATCGAGCTTCGCTGATTTAGAAAAGCCTTTAGGGCCAGTGCTTCCGGCCATCGATTCACCCTTGACTCGGCTGATCGAGTCCTCATCCGCTTCCTACCTTTACGCGCTCGCAGATCGTCGAGGTTGGTCGGTAATCGACAGCCTTCGAGGCTTATCGGTCTTGTTCCCAGTCGGGCTTTGGCTACTTCGCTGGGTGTCGTACGGCCGTGAACCGCAGGTGCAAGACATGGTGAATATCGTGGTGGCTCTCGATCGCAGCCAAGGCTACCGATCCCTCGCAGGCTCCATCCATCGCGGACGACTTACCATGCTCAGTGCCAGCGGAGAATTGGAACGGCTGGTGGCTTGGTATGCTCAATAACCCCAGCGCACTTCCCCGTGGCATGGTATTGCATTCTTCACGCAGATACGCACGCGGATTGCCTGCAGCAACTAGCGGGTCATCGTTTCGTCGTTGGGTTGTTGGATTCAACCGAAGAGCGAAACCTCAAAAAATATCCCGCAATTTTTTGACTACCCCCAAAAATAGACCTAGTGTTTCTATTGTGAACGCTGCATCCAACCCTTCGCGAATGCAGACCCTCCATGAATCACAGCACGAGGAAAACAATGAGCGATTGCAATCACTCCCCGGCAGAAAGCTTCTGTAGCTTTCGCGATTCTTTTTCGCCACTGGCGTCCAGTTGGTCGATGCCACCGACCTGCCAGTCCAACCGTTGTATTGACTCCCCTTTTCTCACGGTGGACTACCGTTGGGCGACCGGCCCCGATGGCCCTTGAACGGAAAACCCAGTGAAGCATTGGTCGGTAATGGGTATCCCCTCCCTCCGATGTTGAGTTGGCAGGATCGTGGCCCTCTTCCATGCGGCTCGATCGTCATGACAACATATTTCCACCCGGGCGAGTCGTGCTGCCAAAGAAGGCCAGTACGCCACTTTCGCCCTCGTGGGATGCTCCAAACCCATCCCTAATCTCATTGCTATAATCTGAGGAGTCATCCGTCGCGGAACCGCATCCTGAAGAAGGATGTTGGTCTTTCGCCGTTGGTTCGTTTTCAACCTAGGCCCCTCCTATGCAATCCCGCTTCTCAGGCATCATTCCTCCGATCATCACTCCGATGGTGGGACGCGATCAATTGGACCATGCCGGACTCGGCCGACTCATTGAGCATCTCCTTTCCGGTGGGGTGCACGGGGTCTTTGCATTGGGAACAACCGGGGAATCGCCGAGTCTCAGCTATGCCTTGCGACGCGAAATGGTTGCTCGGACGATCGAGTTGGTCCGCAGCCGAGTTCCCGTATTGGTCGGAATCACCGATACCTCGTTCGTAGAAACCGTTCAACTCGCGAAGCATGCTGCTGATTGCGGCGCGACAGCACTCGTTCTATCGACCCCCTATTATTTTCCTGCCGGGCAAACGGAGCTGCGATACTATGTCGATGAGTTGATGCAGGAACTCCCCCTTCCGGTGATGCTCTACAACATCCCGAGTTTGACCAAAGTCGCCTTCGAAATCCCAACGTTGGAGTATTTAACTCGACACCCGAAAATCGTTGGACTTAAAGATTCCGGTGGAGATCTGGGCTATTATGAACAAGCCATCGGGCTCAAGAAATTGAGGCCAGACTGGTCGATCTTGCTCGGCCCTGAAGCGCTGTTGGCCGAGTCGCTCAAGCTCGGTGGGGATGGTGGTGTCGCCGGTGGCGCCAATATTTTCCCCTCCCTCTTTGTGCAGCTTTATCAAGCCGTCCGAGATAGCGATCCAAATTGGCAAGTCTTGCAGCAAAGGGTTGAACGGCTTCAGAAGATCTACGATGTGGGCAAATACGCATCGCGGTTTATCAAGGCCACCAAATGCGGCGCATCATTACTGGGCATTTGCGACGATTTCCTCGCCGATCCATTTCATCGCTTTCATCCCGAGGATCGGGCCAAGGTCGAAGCGATCCTGAAGACTGTTTAAGCAATTTTGTTCAAGCAATTTTAAGCAATTAAGGGGCGATAGCGACGCGAATGTTGCTGCCATCCTGTGCGGCGGTGATCCCGTCGGTCAGTTGTTCGAGGGGGTATACGTGGGCGACCAAATCCTCGAACGGAAAACTGTTGCCTTGTCGTTCCATGAAGTCGACCGCCGCAATCAGATCGTCGCTGCGATAGTTATGGACACCATGAAGGGTTAAGTGCTTTCGAACGATCTTCTCAACCACTAATGGGGCAGGCTCAGAGGGGAACACCGCACCGACCAAGACGATTCGGCCACCGATGCGAACCAACTCGATCGCTTCGAGCAATCCGGCATTCGTCCCGGAGCATTCGATCGCAACATCGAATCCATAACCATTCTTGAAGTCAATTGCACGCAATAATCCTGGCTGTGCAGCAACGGTGGCTCCGAATCGCTTTGCCAACTGACGGCGATACTCGTCTTTCTCAATGCACGCCACCGACCAGGGGCCTTGCTGGTTCGCCATCGCACAAGCCGTCAACCCGAGCATGCCTGCACCGACGATGAGTACATCGTCATTCCCATAGATATCAGCGAACCGCATGGAGGCTGCAATCGTCGCTGTCGCACAGCTCAACGGTGCCGCTGATTTCAGAGACAGCGAAGCGGGCAATCGTACGATCTTCGTTCCCGGAACCAGTACGCAGTGCGATGCGAAGCCTCCTTGCCAATTCTTTCTCTCGCCGACCTGCTGGTGCCCATACTTGAATCCATGTTCGCATTTTTGAGGCAGATCGTTCTGGCAAAAAAAACAGCGACCACAATTGGCGACGATCCCCCAAACGATACGATCGCCGGCGCGGAGCGATTCTCCGCGGATGTCTACCCGCGACACCGAGGAACCGAAATCGACGATTTCGCCGACAATCTCATGACCCAATACGCTCGGTACTGGCCCGCTCCGTCGCCCTAGGATGGTGTGAAGATCGCTCCCACAAATCGTGCATAGGAGCACCTTAACCAAGATTTCATCAGGCGCGAGTGTTGGAATATCGGCCGACGTGAATTGCCACGGGGTATTTGGACCGAGAAACAAGGCTGCATTGGATTTTGGCATAGTTGTGATTCCCTCGCGGGAGCGTAACATTACCACATGAGTAACAACACGCAACAACTAGGTCGCTCGATGGAAAAACATACGCAACGCGTCGGGATCGTCGGTGCTGGTATCGTAGGCTTGGCTCACGCATGGTCCGCGGCGGAGCGTGGGCACCAAGTGACGGTGTTCGAACGTTCCCCTCGTGCCTTTGGCGCATCGATCCGGAATTTTGGGATGGTGTGGGTCATCGGACAGCCTGACCAAGCCCAGGAGGTTGCAAACAATTCGCGCGATCGATGGTTGCGTGCCGGGCGCGAAGGTGGTTTGTGGGTCAATCCCTGCGGATCGATCCATATGGCCCACCGCGACGATGAGTGGGCTGTTTTGCAGGAGTACGCTGCGGTCAACCAGTCCGGTCCTCGGGGATCGTGGTTGAAACTGCTGACGCCCGAAGAGGTTCTGCAGCGTTCTCCCGCGGCCAATCCCAACGGACTGTTGGGTGGGCTCTGGAGCGATCGCGAGTGCTGCGTCGATCCGACCAGCGCCATCCGATCGATCCCGCCGTGGCTCGAGCGACAACACGGAGTTCAATTCCACTTTTCAACGGCCGTTGTGCACGCCGAATCAGGTCAGGTCGGATTGGCGAGTGGACAAAGGCACGTTTTCGACCGCATCATCATCTGCTCGGGAGACGATTTGGCCACACTGCGCCCCGAAGTATTCCATGGGATCCCGCTTCGGGCATCCAAACTCCACATGATGCGCACGACCGCTCAAACCGAAGGTTTCCGGATTGGTCCCCACCTAGCAGGCGGTTTGACTCTGCGGCACTACCCGAATTTTAAAACGTGTGGATCTCTCCAAGCCTTATCCGACCGCATTGAATCGGAGACACCCGAGTTGAACCAATTCGGCATTCACGTGATGGCTTCTCAGAACCATCGAGGTGAGGTCGTGCTGGGGGATTCCCATGAGTATGGGGATGCGATCGAACCTTTCGACCGCCAAGAGATCGATGGCTTGATCCTTCGCGAACTGCACAAGATCCTGAAGTTGCCCCATTGGAATATGGAATCCCATTGGCATGGAGTTTATGCCAAGTACGCCGAGGGTCTCGTCTTTGAAGCGGAACCGGAACCAGGGCTCCACATTTGCACAGGGCTCGGTGGAAATGGGATGACTCTCTCGTTTGGAATCGCCGAGAGAGCGTGGAACCGTTGGGAACCCACAAACGAGTAATACCGATCAACGAGTAACGATCAACGAGTAATACGATGAACTACTGCCATCTAGACCCGTCGCTGCAACGCCATTTGAAGGACATCGCTGCGATCCTTTTTGATTGGGCCGGCACTACGATCGATTTCGGAAGCTTGGCCCCTGTCCACGTCTTCAAAGAAGTCTTCCGCAGTGTTGGGATCGAAGTCACGGAGGCCGAAGCCCGCGAGCCGATGGGGCAAGCCAAGATCGACCATATTCGATCGATGCTCGCCATGCCACGCATCCAGTCCCTCTGGCAGCAATCGTACGGACGGCCATCGCGCGACGAAGACGTCGAGGATATTTACGCCACGTTCTTGCCGCTTCAAAAACAAGTTCTCGCGAATCATTCCAAAGTCATCCCAGGGGTCGTCGAAGCGATCCAAACGCTGAGGCATCGCGGGATCAGAATCGGATCCACGACGGGCTACACCAGGGAGTTGATGGATACTGTGGAGCCGCTTGCGATCGAACAAGGCTACCAAGCGGATTGCGTGATCTGTTCGGACGAAGTCGCCAAAGGGCGGCCCGCTCCCTGGCAAAATTTTCGCGCTGCGGAATCCCTCGGTGTTTTCCCGATGAATCGTATCGCCATCGTCGACGATTCCATCGCAGGGATCCACGCGGGACGGAATGCAGGATGTTGGGCCATCGCGGTCACAGTCACTGGAAACGCGGTGGGACTCGCACCCGACCAACTCGAACGATTGGATCCACAAGCCAAACAGCGAGCGATCGAATCCGCGACGAAGAAATTCATCGACGCGGGTGCTCATGCGGTGATTGAATCCGTTGCCGATTTGCCAGGTCTGCTCCTATCGACTTAATCCGTCGTGCCACAGCCGTAAACGCAGAAGCTGGAAACGCCGTGAACCCCTTCATCGAATACCGCTACCATTCTTCACGCAAACTACTCAAGACTCCTTTACACTCTGTGCATCCCAGGCTCTCTCGCAATGGAGGAAGCCAACTCGGGTTTTGGAAACCGGTTGCTGAGGAATGAGTCTTTAAAATGTTGCAATGCTACAGGAACCCTTTGAACACCATGCACCATCCGATAGTAGGGCGTATCGTCCAGTTGTTTAATGAGCGAGGAAACGGGCGGTATGGAAGCGAAGCTGTCTCACAAATGCAGCATGCGATCCAATGTGCCCTTCTCGCGATTCGAGCGGGAGCGGAATCGCCGCTTGTTGCAGCAGCTCTGCTGCACGACATCGGTCACATTCTCGATGACCATGAGTTGCCCGAATCCGACGAACAAAACTTGGATGATCTTCATGAGCAAAGGGCCTATGCGTGGCTCCGCGAAAACTTTGGACGAGCGGTCGCAGATCCGGTTCGATTGCATGTTGTTGCGAAGCGATTTTTGTGCACCACCGAACCGGAGTACGTGAATGCACTTTCGCCGACCTCACTGAAGAGTTATCACGACCAAGGGGGATTGATGAGCCAATCGGAGATCGACGATTTTCGTGATGAACCCTTTGCCTTCGAAGCGGTTCAGTTGCGGCGTTGGGACGATCTGGCAAAAGATCCGAACCTTGAAATCCCAGCCATCGAAGAGTTTATGCCATTACTGGAGCAGTTGATTCTGTCACCCGCCTAGCGGCATTGGTTTTGGGATAGTAACGCCGTTTGCAACTTGCTTCTGTTGGATGCTGCAAGTGCATTTTGGAACATCGGAGACAGAGAGTGCCGAGCGAGTCGATAGGGCGATTTAGGATTGACCATCCGCTGCTACTCAACGCGTGGGCTGTTACAGCAGCCTTTGGTACTTACTTTTGCATGTACATGTATCGCAAGCCCTTCACGGCGGCTTCGTACTCGAGCGACGGTTGGGAAAACTGGGATCAAAAAGCGGTTTTGGTGGCATCCCAAGTCGTCGGGTACATGCTCTCGAAAATCATCGGGATCCGCATTGTTTCCGAAGTGTCGCGGGCAGGGCGGGCTGCCCTCCTGATGGGCCTGATCCTGGCATCCCACCTTGCGCTCCTTCTGTTTGCCATCGTCCCTTCTCCATGGCATGTGCTGTGCATCTTTTTGAACGGATTGCCACTTGGGATCGTTTTCGGATTGGTCCTCGGCTTCCTCGAAGGGCGACGGATGACCGAAGCTTTGACGGCGGGGCTGTGCGCGAGTTTCATTCTGGCGGGCGGCGTTTCCAAGACGGTGGGCCAACGGGTGCTGCAATACACCCAGACTCAATGGAATTGGTCGTTGGGGGAATCCGAACGCTGGATGCCGTTCCTGGCCGGCATGATTTTTCTCGTGCCGATCGCGATCTTTATTTGGATGCTGCAACAGATTCCACCCCCGGACGCACTGGATGAGGCGGCTCGGAGCAAACGGGAGCCGATGCGACGCGAAGACCGATTGCGGGTGATCAAAACGTACTCGGCTGGATTGGGTTCGATCGCCCTCATCTACCTCTTGGTGACGATCATGCGTAGTCTGCGTGACGATTTTGCGCCGGAGATACTTCGAGGCTTGGGAGCAACGGTCAAGCCTGATGCGTATGCGAGTATCGATTTCTGGGTAGCTTTGATTGTGATGCTGGTTAACGGCACATCGGTGTTGATCAAAGACAATCGAAAAGCATTGATGGTCGCGTTAGGCGTTTGCGGTGCGGGTTTTCTGTTGACTTTGATCGCGATCGGTGGGAGAAGTGTCGTTCAGGTCGAACCGCAATTGATGATGATCCTGATCGGGGCCGGTTTGTACCTCCCCTACGTCGCGGTTCACACGACGATCTTTGAACGGTTGATCGCGTGGACTCGCGATCGCGCAAACCTCGGGTTCCTTATGTACCTCGCCGATGCGCTGGGGTATTGCGGCTACGTCATCTTGATGCTTGTGAAAAACTTCTTGCCCAAAGGACAAGGCGACCAGGCGATC
>CAIYZV010000141.1 GCA_903930765.1 uncultured Pirellula sp. | reverse complement strand
CTCGGAGACGGGATTGCCAAGCGTGCTCATCTCGAGACCACTCCGGAGACGTTCAATCCGGTCGTCGTCGATTTCTATCGCGAAACAGGCTTCTTGCCCGACGCCATACTCAATTACTTGCTGCTGCTGGGTTGGTCGCTCGACGACAGCACCGAGCACTTCTCGCTCGATGATGCGATACGCCACTTTTCGCTCGAGAGAGTCAACAAAGCACCCGCCTCGTTTGATCCACAAAAACTGTTGGCATTCCAAGGGCGTTGGATGAACCAGTTGGACCTCAAGAAAAAGGTGGCGATGGTATTGCCGTATCTTCAGAAAGCTGGGCTCGTCGAGGATCCGGTACCGTGCACCATGGCTGATCATTTGCAGCGGGTCGTTGCGGCGGCAGGCGACCGGATCAAGGTGGCTGGTGATATTTTGCAGTTCGACGAGTACTTCGTTAGCGATTCGGAACTAGCAATCGATTCCGGTCTGCTCGAAAAGCGGGTGGTCGGCGAAAACCACGGAATCGAGGTTCTCAAGGCATTGCGAGAAATCGTCGCGACCGAGGATCCCTTTGATCAAGCGACACTCGAGCCAAAGATCAAAGCCTTGGCAGAATCGATGGGTGTTAAGCTCGGAGTTTGCATCAACGCTTTGCGCATTGCGCTCACAGGCAAAGGAACAGGCTTGGGGATCTTCGATGCCTTTGCGATCCTCGGACGGGAACGTTCACTCTCTCGGATCGATCGTTGTTTGGCGATGTGCGGTTAAACGAGTTGCGATTAACGGTTTCCACCAGTAGGCGATTGGGAGGGACTCGATTCTCCAGATAGGTTTTCGTTCGCAGGAGCAACTTCACCGGTGGCTGGCTGGTCCTCCGATGGAGACGTCGAAGTCTTTTCCTCGCCGGGACTCCTCGTTTTATCTCCAGAGAGTCTCCGCTGCGCTTTCTCGACAAATCCGATCATCTCTTGATTCCCGTTGTAGAGACTGACGATCCCCTCCCAAATCTGACGAGAGCCCAACAGGTCGCTCGCTTCGTAGAGCCGGTCCGCTTCGGCTAGTTTCTCTTGAAGGAACCGCCTGAGTTCCTCGATGCTCGGAGGATTGGATTCAAGAACGGCGACTTGCCGTTTCGCTAGATTGACAAAGGGACGATCCTTTTCTTCGTCTTTGAGCAGCTTCACGATCCCTTTGTATTTATCGAGAGCTGTAACCCGGTCACCGAAGCGTTCGAAACGGACCGCCTCACTGTACTTGCGTTCCCCTTCAGAGCTCGGCTCGCGACCCACGCGAAGGTTGCGTCGCATGCGTTCTTCGGCGTTCCGCATCTCGACCATATCGAGTTGCTCTTGAGCCCAATCCGCATAAGTCCCTGCTGGGTACTTTTCCAGCATCGGAAGGAGGTACTTGTCTCGAGCATCGTTCCAACGCACTGCATCTTCGGTCGCGAGCAGCGATTCAGCACGTGTCTTCATTTGAGATTCATTGAGCGGCCACACCAGGAATGCGATCAAAGCGATGAGCAACGCGAGAGCCGAAAGAAGCACGATGGGCTTTTCCCAAAAAGCTTGATAGGAGCCTTCATCCTCTTCCGAAGCAAACCGCCGTCGTTGCTTTTTCTTTTTGATCCCGAGGACCCGCTCCGCTTCGGCCCGATCGGTTTTCAATTGCAGTGGGCTGAATCCAGAGACAGCATGCTCAACCACGCCGATCCCTTCGGAAGCCCTACGCTGGGCCTCGCGGAGGGCGAGGGCCGCAGCGGCAGCCGAATAAGGCCGTTTCACAGGATCGCGGTGGAGCATTTGCTCGACGATCGTACTGAGCCAAACCGGGCAATCGAAAACGAGCGACGCGACGCTCGGCAAGGGTGTGTTGAGCACCGCATGCCTCACGTTCGATGCATTTTCCCCCGTGAACGGAGGCGTACCGGTGAGAGCGTGATACAACGTAGCCCCTAAGGAGTAAATATCCCACGAAGCGTTGACTTTAGGTTGATCCGAAAACGACTCGGGCGGGGCGTACGCCAACTGCGCCGGAGGGATCGGGACATAGGGAGGCATCTCCATCCTCAAGTCGCTCAATTTCGCGGTGCTGATATCTTCCGAGAGAAGGATTTTGTCGGGTCGGATTCGGCCATGGTAAAGTCCGGATTCATGAGCCAACTGAAGTGCATTGCAGATTTGAATTCCAATTTCGAGGACACTTTCCCACGGTAGCCGCTCTCGCCGAGCGATCGCATTGTCGAGCGAATCTCCGTCAAAAAGTTCGAAGACAAGATATGCGTCCTTTGCGTCGAATCCACCTCCAAAGCATCGAACAATGTTCGGATGTCGAATGGATTTCAACCGTTCGACATGGTCCGAGAACTCGCGTTTCAGCTCCGGGGTTAATCCCATAGTGATCGGAAATACCCGCACTACGACTTGGATGCGCTGCTGCACGTGCAGTGCTCGAAAGACACGGGACTGGGGGCCTCCCATGGGCGCTTCGAGAGCCAGTGGACCGATTCGAGAACGTGTCACCGGTTACTCCCTGGTTCGATCAATTTAGTGATTGAAAGGCCGGTTTGCTGGAATCATTCCGTGCATTGTCCGGCAAAACGGAGGGCGTTGTAGACTGCATCGCGAGCAGCCTCTGTTTCCGATTGGTAGGCGATCTCCAATTCTCGGTTGACCGTCGCAAATGGCCTGCGATCGACAATCGTGGCACCGCGTGTCAGCACGCCGACCTCCTCCACCTCGAGCGCATGCGGTTCGCACTGAAACAGCTCGGGCTCGGTCAAGTAAACAATACCGATCGCTGCTTGGAGAGAGATCGCTTCCTGAGCCCGATATTGCCGATAGGTTCTGAATAGATGCGGAAGCATCGAATGCAGGATGGATCCAGCCCGCGAATGTTTCGACGGAAGCTGGGCTAGCATATTCAAATCAAAGGTGATTTGGTTGGTCACCTCGAGCGGTATCAACGTTTTCGTCGTAGGCGAGCGCAAAATCGCAGCGGCACTGGCAGGGTCAAAATGCATGTTGAACTCAGCGGCAGCCGTAACGTCACCGATCCCGGTGATGGATCCACCCATGATGATGAGCTGATCGACCAAATTGATCACGCTCGGATCACGCTGAAAAGCCCGTGCAATCCCTGTAAGAGGACCGAAGCTCAAGATCGATACATCGCCCGGATCCGCCTTGAGCCGGTCAATAATCAGTTTATCACTGCTCATGACATGTTGCCGCTGTATCGGCTGCAAGCCCATATTTCCCAAACCGTCGGCACCATGAAGATCGCGGGCATCGCTCACCGGAGCGTCCTCGGGATCGGCGCCGACGCCGACTCGCGGGTAACGTGGTGGATCTAGTTTCTCGAGAAGACCGAGTACGTTTTGGCTGCACTGGTCCGCTTCGACAGTACCGGAACACGTTGTGATTGCAACCACCTCGAGCCGCGGGTCAAACAGGGCCATGATCAATGCGATCGCATCGTCAATTCCTGGATCGCAATCGATAATGACTTTTCTGGCCATGGGGTCTCGGGTTCGATCGTAGCGGTATGCGGAAGGACGGAATCTCTGGGTTGGTGAGCACTGGGGTTGCCGTCAATGGCGTTGCCGTCAATGGCGTTGCCGTCAATGGCGTTGCCATCAACCTGTGATCACTCAGTCTGGATGACTTAGTTTAACGTGCAAGCCCATGTTTATGCTATAGAGACAGGTACTAGATCTCACACAATCAAGGATCGGTTACAAAGACCAATCGAAATCGCAAAAGCAAATAGACTGTTGGAAAATTGGCGAGGAACGGGGCAAGCCATCCGGTGAACCGCAATTTGCCAACGATTATTTGCCAACGAAACGTCGACTGCGGTCGTCCTGCCGTTTCGCCGTTTGCGGTATTTCAACCCCCTGCTGAGGCATAACGCTGAGAATATTGGGGTGCCGGGGTAAACAAGCTTAAATCCTTGGTATCCTGTAGGGACAGTTACTTCGCCGAGGCATGGAACCATCTCCTCCGAACGAGAACCGTGATGCCTTCCCGTAGCTTTTATTGCTGGAAATTCACCCGAGGCCAATATGCTCGAGGATTTTGTAAAGCTCGCCCAATCCGGAAATGACTTGTCCGCCGACCAGATGCAGCAAGCCATCGTTTGGATGCTGGCGGGGCGTGCGAGCGATGACGAGATCGGACAGTTGCTACTAGCCTTGCGCGCTAAGGGTGAATCGGTTTCCGAGATGGTGGGTGCGGCGCGTGGAATGCGGCTGATGATGACCCCCATTCGCTCGAAGCGAACGGGACTGCTCGATACTTGCGGAACAGGTGGCGATGGAACAAAAACATTCAACATTTCGACGGCGACCGCGATCGTCACTGCTGCAGCTGGGGCTCCGACGGCCAAGCATGGGAACCGAAAGATCACTAGTGCAACCGGTTCTGCAGACGTTTTAGCCGTCTTGGGTGTTTCTATCGAAGCGGATCGGAGCCAGGTCGAAGCTTGCCTTGACGAACTAGGTTTATGCTTTTGCTTTGCCCCGATGCTGCATCCGGCGATGAAGCATGTCGGACACGTAAGGCGACAACTGGGAGTTCCAACCCTTTTCAATTACCTCGGCCCTCTCTGCAACCCAGCAGGTGCTGCTTACCAGGTGATCGGTACCGGAAGCGAGGCCCTTCAAACCAAACTCGCTGCGACCCTAGTGCAACTCCCCATCGAAGCCGCCATCGTGGTGCGAGGCTTGGATGGAATGGATGAAGTGAGCCTGGCCGATGAAACAAGTGTGCTCCACATTCAGTACGGAATGACGACGCAGTTCCTGTGGAGCCCAAGCACTTTTGGTCTGCCAAAGATCAAAAACGAAGACCTCATCGTCGAAGGCCCCGAAGAAAGTGGGACTGTGATTCGAAGCGTTCTCGGCGGAGAACGTGGGCCCGCTCGCGATATCGTTCTCGCCAATGCCGCCGCTGGATTGTGGGTCAGCGGGAAAACCCACTCATTGATGGATGGGGTTGCAATCGCTGCCAAGGCAATCGATAGCGGTGCCGCTTTGAAACTTCTAAAGGATTTAGCCGAAATGTCATCCGGTTAAATCACTGACGATCAATGGGAACCAACACGCCCAATCCGTGCCCGCCCCGTGCCCGCCCCTTGCCAGCCCGCAAGAATACTCCGCCCACAAAAATAGTCCCCAGAAAGCCCATTCCTCCATGATCGTAGCCAAGGGCCTGAGAAAGCAATTTATGGTTCGCGGGCAAACTCTCGTGGCCGTGGATCGCATCTCGTTCACGGTGGGAAACGGCGAAGTGTACGGACTTCTCGGCCCGAATGGTGCCGGAAAGACGACGACGTTGCGGATGGTAATGGGGTTGCTCGACCCGGACGAAGGCCACGTCGAAATCGGCGGTGTGCGGACCGATATCGATCCGATAGCCATCCGTTCACAATTAGGCTTGATATCGACCAACGATGGTGTCTACCCCTGGCTAACCGTGCGCGAGATGCTGATGTATTTCGCCGACCTATACGCAGTCGAGGTTCCGGTGGCACTCGTACGACTCGAAGAACTGGCGGAACTTCTCAACATAAAGAACTTTCTCGATCAACGGTGCAGCACCCTCAGTACGGGACAAAAACAACGGGTAACTTTAGCTCGAGGTCTGATGCATGACCCACCGGTGATGCTGCTTGACGAACCGACCCGAGGTCTCGATGTCGTCGGTAGTCAAACCGTATTCGAGTTCATCGAGCTGCTCAAGAAGCGAGGCAAATCGGTTTTGCTTTCCACCCACCGGCTCGATGAAGCGGAGCGGGTTTGCGATCGGTTTGGACTCCTGCACCACGGCACGGTTCGCTACGAAGGCACGCTCGATGACCTGCGATCCCTCACTGGTAAATACCATTTGGTCGATATGTTCATCGATTTGATCCGAGAAGATCGTCAGCCCGTTCCCTCACCGACGGCGGGAGCGTAACCATGCAGGAATACCTTTCAAATGGCCGATTGCTCCGATTATGCTTGAAGGAACTTCGCGAAAGCCTTCGGGATCGACGGACGATCATGACGCTGATCATGATGCCTATCCTCGTATACCCTTTGCTCAGCATGGCGATGCAACGATTGCTCCTGGGAGCCGTTAGCGCACCGTCCGGACAACTTGAGTATGTCATCGGTGTGGCGGATGACAACACCGCTAGAGTGATCTCCCTCGCCCTTCGAGAAACGCAGAGGGCTGCCTCTGAGGGGGTTCGACCATCCATCGAGATCCTACGCCCTGCACCTAAAGACGCGAATGCAAACCCTTTGTCCCAACCGTTGAATGAGCCGGATGGCGATGGGAAATCGCCCGAGGCAAATCCAGAGGCGAACTCCGGAAATGAGAATGGTAAGAACATCAACACGCCCACTGCTGGCGCGATCCGCACGAATCAACAAGCTGCATTCAGTATTGTCGTCCCTGAACGCACCGCGGTATCCACATCGCTCGCAGACGGCCAATTGGATCTAGCGATCCGTTCCGCATCGTTCGAACGTTTTCCGTTGCCCAACGGTGTCTCCATCCCGGTTTTCGAATTTGAGATGGAGTTTCGGGATGGCGACCCCCGAAGCGAAATGGCGATGGCCGAGTTTCGCAAAGCGATGCAGCTGATCAACGACTACCAATCAGCCGTCCTGCGCGGTAACCGTCTACCCGCATCCGTGACCTTAGTGTCGAACGCGGTAGGCCAACGCGTCGACCCGATGGCGTCCCTCGCCGGCGTACTCCCGCTAGTCCTGATTTTGATGACGATCACCGGTGCCGTCTATCCCGCGATCGATTTGACTGCCGGTGAGCGGGAGCGAGGTACCATGGAAGCGATGATCGCGACGCCCGCCCCCCGATTTATACTGCTGCTTAGCAAGTATGTAGCCGTCGTAACCGTCGCGGTTCTAACCGCTGTAGCCAATCTATTTGCGAGTTGGATAACGTTGTCGTTGGGCGGATTAGGCCGAGCGCTGCTCGGGGAACGTGGGTTTTCCTTCTGGACTCTGATTCAAATCTTTCCACTGCTGGTCATCTTTGCTGCCTTTTTCAGCGCTATCCTGCTCGCCATGTGCTCCTTTGCGAGGAGTTTTAAAGAGGCCCAAGCCTACTTGATTCCCGTCATGCTCGTCTCGCTCGCACCAGCCCTGGTCACCCTGATGCCCAATGTGGAGTTCTCAACGCTGCTTGGGATTGTCCCGCTGGTGAATATCCTACTTCTCTCGCGCGACATCATGACAGGTGCGTCAACGGCATTACCGGCATTCGCCGCGGTACTATCAACCTTGCTCTATGCAGCCGCAGCACTCGTCGTTGCATCGCGACTCTTCGGCGGTGAATCGGCAACTTCGGGATCCCAAGAATCCTGGTCCGATTTGATGCGACGTCCAAAGCGGCGATTCCCAACACCAGACATCGGTGAACTTGCTATCTACTTAGCACTTTTGTTCCCAGTCTTTTTCGTCGCAACCAATCTCGCCGGGCAATGGGTGTTATCCATCGAGCGAAAGCTGCTCGTGAATGCACTCTTGCTGCTGGTTTTGTTTTTGTTAGCACCATGTTTTTTTGCCATCTACCGCCGAATGGATTTGAAAAAGACTTTTTTGCTGCGTTTGGATGGAACTGAAAACCCGAATGGACTCCCCCGGCCCGTGCGTTTGCTCGGCGTGTTCGCCGCGAGTTGCTTGATGGCAGCAGGACTTTGGATCGTCGCCTACGAGGCTTTGAAACTCTTAAGCGATCTGGGATTTGGAACCATCGATCTCCAGAAAACCGCGGCGCTAGAGGAAGCCAAAAGCCGCTTTCGCGAAGTCCCGTTTTGGCTGATTTTTTTAACATCGGCACTGATTCCCGCGATTTGCGAGGAGTTCTTTTTTCGCGGTTTCGTCCTTTCCGCGTTCCGTAGCCGACTCCATCCCACCCGCGCCATCATCTATTCCGCCTTGCTTTTTGGTGTATTTCACGTGGTAAATGGCAATGTTTTGTCGATCGAGCGATTTGCCCCAACAGCAATTCTAGGCTTGGCTCTCGGTTTTTTAGCTGTCCGGAGCGGCTCACTTTGGCCTGGAATTCTGCTCCACGCGATCCACAATGGACTATTGTTCTGGTTGACTCGCTTCAACCAATCGGAACTGGCGGAATGGCTAGGGTCCGACTCAGAACACTTTCCGACCGCATGGATATTGGCAAGCGTAGGCTCCATCGCCATCGGAATAACAGTCCTTTCTTTTTCGACGTTGAAACGATCCGATGAAGTCTCTCCTTAAAGTGCTAGCGGTTTTGGCAATCCTCGGCGGCGCCGGTGCAGCCGCTTACCGCCCCCTGATGAACTATCTCGAAGCACGCAACAAAACCGAATGGAGAACACAGCGTGTTGATATCGGCGATATCACACAGTCTGTCAATTCGACGGGCAAGGTCGAACCGGTGAAACGGGTGAGCGTCGGTGCGAGTGTGAGTGGACCGATCTCCGAACTCTTCGTCGACTTCAACACCAAGGTCACCAAAGGCCAATTGATGGCCAAAATCGACCAACGGCTCTATAAAGCATCGATGGAGCGCGATCTCGCTAGCCTTCGGACTCGCCAAGCAGAAGTGGCCCGCTCCCAAGCCATGCTCCAACAAGCTCGCAACGACGAACGCCGCGCGACAGAGCTGAGCTCCTCGCAAGACGGCTTCATCTCACAAGCGGAAATGGACCAGTTCAAGTTCGCTCGGATGATGCGAGAAGCTGAGTTGCAAGTCTCCGAAACCAACATCGAACAATCCCAAGCCTTGCTCGACAACTCCAAAGCAAACCTTGGCTACACCGAAGTCATCGCTCCTTGCGATGGGATCGTGATCGACAAAAAGATCGACGTCGGACAAACCTTGGCTGCTCAATTCCAAACCCCAGAGATGTTCGTCGTTGCTCCCGAGATGGATGAACGTATGCATATCTACGCGTCGGTCGACGAAGCAGACATCGGCTGGATTCGCAAAGCGCAGGAAGAAGAACAATTGGTACGATTCACCGTCGATGCTTATCCGGACGAGCTTTTCGATCAAGGAAAAATCGTGCAGGTACGGTTGAGCAGCAAGGAAGAGCAAAACGTGATCACGTATCCGGTCATCGTCGAAACCCCCAACACCGACTTGAAACTCCTACCAGGAATGACCGCAAACCTTTCCTTCCAAATCAAGAAACGAGAAAAGATCACTAAGATCCCCAACCCGGCGTTGCGTTTTTATCCGCCTCGGGAAAAGGTTCATCCGGAGGATCGTAAAATCCTCGATGGGTTCGAGGACCAGAAGCAGTTTGCAGATACTCCAAAGATGGTGTCGGCGGACGAAAAAGCGGGAAATGCCAAAGCCGTCATCAACCGACACGTCTGGATCGAAGAAGGTAAATTCCTGCGGGCACGAACGGTGCGTATCGGTATCTCGGACAACCGTTACACCGAACTTATCGAAGGGGATCTCCACGAAGGTGATTTATTGGTCATCGGAGAGAAACCCAAGAAATAACCCCAACGCAACCGTGTAATTCGCTTCGCGAATCCAATCCGAGCCACGCGTGTTAGCAAGTGGCAACTGGACTCCCGAACCCGCATCCGCCGGCGCTAGGAATTAGCAAAACAACCTTACGCTCACTTTGGAACGTCCCGTCCACCTGCCGCTGAGGCTTAGAGCGCCGATGGACACCACTAGACCTCCGCCAACGCTTCCTTGGCATCGCCAAAGCTGGTCATATCCAATCCCATCTTGTTCATCATCGACATATACAACCGGCACATCTGTCGCTCCGGTTGCTGGCGATAATCAAGGACGCGGCCTGTTTGGATCTTGCCGCCACCTTTACCAACCATAACTACAGGCAATTGGCTGGCATCATGGCTACCTGTCATCATGCTGGAACAAAGCATCAGCATCGAATTGTCTAGCGCCGAGCGCCCCCCCTCGTCGATCGCTTTTAGCCTTCTTGCAATATAGGCGACTTGCTCCAGGAAAAACTGATTCACCTTGAGCCAATCCTCGGTATCGGAATGGGATAGCAAATGGTGGATCATGTAATCGACCCCCAAGTGCGGGAAACGGAGCGAAGAATGGTCATTGTTGAGCTTCAATGTGGTGATCCGGGTCGTATCGGTTTGGAATGCCAACACCAATAGATCGCACATCAGTCTCATATGCTCGGAGATATCTTGAGGGATCCCATCCGCTGGTCGAGCCATATTGGGTTTATCCAACGTCGGCCGCCAACCTTGCAACTCCCCTCGCTTGCCTGCGTTGGCAATCCGTTGCTCAACATCGCGTACGCTATCGAGATACTCATCGAATTTACGCTGGTCGGAACTGCTGATCTGGCGACGCAGATCCCCGGCATGCTCGAGGACCGAATCGAGCACGCTTTGATCCCCTCGGTGGTTTTCATCCTTGAAGAGTCGATCGAATGCCAGTGATGGGTAAAGCTCAAGTGGCGTAGGAGTCGTGGGGGACGACCACGAGATGTGCGAACTATAAATCATCGAATAGTTCTTGTGGACCGACGGATTCGACTTCTCGCATCCCAGGACCATGCTGGGGACCTTGGTATTTCGCCCCACGGTCTGCGCGAGGACTTGGTCAACACTGGTCCCAGATCGAATATCCCCGCCAGCGGCAAGCGGCGCTCCAGAGAGCAGGTTTCCTGTCTGAGAACTATGAATGTTTCCCTTGAGCGCCTCCGCGTTGTAGAGCCCTTTGATGAATAGCGTCGAATCCCGAAACTCATTGAGCGGAGCCAAAACTCGGCCCAATTCCAAAGACCCATTGTTCTCCTTGGCCCACCACTCTCCACCGTGGTAACCATTCCCAGAAAAAAAGATCGCGAGTCGAACTGGGGGTTCGTTCATTCCAGGGGCGGCATCCTGCCCCCAAACACGCAATGATTCCATCCACGGTAACGCCATCGAAACACCGAGGCCTCGCAACCAAGTTCGACGTGAGAAAATCGCTCGATCTCTACCGTTACCGTTTTGTCCGAAATGGGGGTTCATCGAGGTTACCTCGTAAAGCGTTTTAAAAGTATTCGTGATCTTAAGTTTTGTGTTCAGAGAACCCGTTTGGCTGGGTCCGGTTTCGTTGGATCTGGCTCGGAACTACCGGTCATGGCATTGCCGATCGGGATCACTCTTCGCGGTATGCCCGCCCCCGAATACCTCGGAATGGCTCGCTCAGAACAATCGCGACAATCGTATCCGAGATTCGATCGTTGCTCTCCTGCTGCTCAGCGATCGTGCTCAGCAGGGGTTCATCCGACAATTGTACCGATCTTCCCAAAGCATATCCCAAAAGTTTACGGTTGAACTGCTTGCGGAAGTCCGCACCGCGGCGATTGGAGAGGTACTCTCTCAAATCGTTCAATCCGCGGATTTCGGTTCCGTCAGGAAGCTTCGTCTCGGTGTGGATTTCCAATCCCAAACTATCTTTGGTGCGGAAACGGCCGATGGCATCGTACGCCTCCAACGCAAATCCGAAGGGATCGATCCGTTGATGGCATTTCGCGCAACCAGGATCACTGCTGTGTTTTTCGATCAATTGGCGTTCGGTCATCCCGGCAGGAGGTGTCTCGGAAAGTACCGGAACATTCTTAGGGGGCTTGGGTAGTTTCTCCCCCAATACAACTTCGCTCAGCCAATTGCCCCGCAAAATTGGACTGGTCCGGGAGGCCCCAGATTGCTTAGCCAAGGTCGAGCCCAGAGCCAGGATCCCACCGCGGCCATGTTTACGAATCCCCTCCACTCGGCGCCATTGGGTTCCCGTGACCGAATCGATGCCGTAAAACTTGGCCAAGTTCTCGTTCAGGAACGTATGGTCTGCGTTGAGCATGTCCATCACTGCGCCATCATTCCGTAGCATGTCGGCCATGAACAGAATCGATTCCTTGTAAAGATCCGAGCGGAGCGAAGCGAACTCGGGAAAGTGGGATTCGCTTTTCTCATCGAGTTGATCGAGATCTCGGATGTGCAGCCACATGCAGCCGAACTCGACCGCCATCCTCTCGGTGCGAGAATCACGAAGCATCCGCCGGACCTGAGCCTCGAGCACTTCAGGTCGTTGCAATGCTCCGCTGGCGGCGAGCTGGAGCAGTTCTTGATCGGGTGCAGATGCCCATAGGAAATAACTCAGACGATTGGCTAACTCGACACCCGAGATCTGGGTCGGTTTGTCGGATTCTCCTGGAATCTCAGTTCGGTATAAGAACTCCGGAGAGACAAGGATTCTGGCGACAACCAATCGAATCGCGTCCTCGTGCAGGGTTTCTTGCCCTCGCAACGAATCGTAGAGCGACCGAAGCGTCTGCTTCTGCTCCTCGCTCATCGGGCGCCGAAACGCTCGCTCGGCAAAACGTAGAACATCATTCCAATGCGCCGCTTCAGCAGCGGTTTTCCGCTCACGAAACGCTTCCGCTTTTTTCAGCAACGGTTCCCGCAATGGCTCGAACGCACTCGGGTCTGCATCTTGGGTTGCAAATTGCCATAGTTGTTCGTAGGCGTCGACCGATTTTAGAGCATCTTGACTGACGAAGTGGAGCTCATCCCAAAGACGATTCAACTCGGCGACTTCGGATTCGGAGAGCATCAATCGCCGCAGCGCATCGTCCTCGCGATAAAAAAGAGTCAATGTGACCACTTCATCGACCGGTACGATCTTTGTGTAACAGAGAGCGATCGGGAACAATTCCCGAAACTTTGAAAACGAATTCCGAATGCGCTCTTCGGACTCGCTATTTGGAGTCACCACGATCGGTGAGGCAATCAGGACTTGTCGCGATGGATTCGTCCAATTGGGGTCCTGGTTTTTGATCGTTGTCGTTGGGATCTTCGCGGCATCGGGCTTGGGTGCGTCAACACCGACAGAGAACTGGACACTTCCATCGCGACCCAATACAGGATGCAGCTTTCCAGTCGTCACCAGCTCCGTGTTGGCCGCCAAACTCGCCGGGATGCGGATTGCGATGGTCTTTGGTGAGGCCACAAAGTAATCGCTCGTAGCGAGGTCCACCCCGTTGGGTTGAGGACCGAACAACGACGCCTCCAAACCATAAGCAGCGAGATCCTTCGCGTCGGGCTGCGCAGGCTCTGGGTTTGCAAGTGCAGTCGCCATCGCCGCAGCGAAAAAAGGTCCGCTTGACGACAAGATCTGCCGCACCAAAACCGCATCCGGTGAATCGGTATTCAACCCCTCCCCTCGGCTCGTCACCAGTTGCTCAATGCGCGAAGCAAGGTTTTTGCGAACTTCCGAGTTCGGCTCATTGAGCCACGATGCCAACACGCTGCCGGTCGGGATGACCGAACCGGCTCCACCGATTCGATTCGGGGGAGCTGTCGGTTCCGCAAAAAACTCCCAAACATTAGCACGCCCCTTGGAATCCGCATGTGGATTTCCAGCGAGAATATCTCCGGAGACATCGCGGGTTAAATTCCACGTTTCCTCGGCCGATGCAATCTCCAAATCGATCGTGGTAAGGTCGCATGAATGATTGCCGTCTCTGGGTTCCACGACCAGGACAATGCGCTCTCCTTCGCGAACCAGGAGCGATTCAAATGGACCGATGGGGACCGCATTGGCACCGTTGGAGAACCCGGTACCTAATACTTGCCGCAATGCTCCACGCCGAAGCTCCAACCGCCAAGCGATCCCGTTCCCGCATTCGGTATGCGCGTGCTTGACCATGGCTTTGCAGCTAGCGATCAATTTGCTCGGAGCGGCCCACGAGACACAGATCCCCTTCGATGGCGAAGGATGGACGGCAATGCTCTTGGGAAGCATGTTTCCGGGAATTCGAACTTGTTGATCCGACGAGTTCGCAATGATGCTGAGAGCATCTTCGGCCACCCAGCCGTGAATAAATTCGTACCCTGACAAGTTCTTACCTGGCTGCTTGAGTCGGCCTTGGTTCGCGGAACCCGCACCGGTTGCAGGGAGGACACCTAAATACCCACCCCATGCATTTACAGACTCAGGTGCCAAACCCTTCGATTTCGCGGCATCAGCTAGAGTCATGGATTGCTGGTTCTCCAGCCAAGCATCGATCGTGTTGAGCGATTCATCGATTTGGGGAAGAGATGTTTCACGTTGGCGTTCCATCGCTCGTACCAGCCCATTCACATCGCGAAGGAGCAAATCGGGGCGTCCAGGGGCGACCAACCTGGGGCGCTCTAGATAAGCCACATCCCCAGAGGAACCATCTCCCGCATCGGCGACCTGCAGATAGATCGT
>CAIYZV010000140.1 GCA_903930765.1 uncultured Pirellula sp. | reverse complement strand
GGCACCGCAGTTCTATTGCACCTTGCTCGAGTTGTCAGATGATTCGCAATTCACGGGGATCTTGCTGCGATCCTCGAGCACTGAGGTCTACCGCAACAACTTTGGGCAGGAAGTAACGTTTCAAAAGAAAGAGATCGTGAGACGTCGTGAATTGCGAACATCGCTCATGCCTACTGGCCTGCTCGATGCGTTTACGGATGAAGAGGTGCGAGATCTGTTGGCGTTTTTGATGCAAGCCCCATCGACTCGCTAGAGACTCGCAGCGAGGGGTAGGCTCAACCCATACCCACCTGAACCGGGATCACGATGTGGATCAACCGGTATTCCTAAGATAATGAAAGGCGTATCGTGCAAAGAACGCGCGACGAAGCTCGCGCAGTCCCAGGGACGGGCATTCCAGGGACCTCGTGCCGCGGTTCTACTTTTTCGTAGCCTTTTTGGTAGCAGCTTTCTTGGTCGCAGCCTTTTTTGCAGCTTTCTTGGTGGTCGGCTTTGCTGTTACCGCTTTTGCTTTCTTCACAGCCTTTTTGGCAGCAACGGGCTTCGACTCCGATGCCTTGGCAGTCGCGGGTTTAGCTTTCTTCTTGCCACCGAAAATGGAATCCCATCCGCTTGCGTACTTATCGTTAGTACCAACTCGTGTGATCGTCACCGTGTTACCTCAAATCCAAAACATTGTGAACAACAGAAGAACATGAAAACCGGGCAATGCATGTGTCAACACGACCCGGTCTCTAATTAGCGGATAAAAATCGGAGCGGTCAAGGCATCTTCGATAGAAATGACACTAAATGCGACATGGAAGGTAACGCGATGAGGAGTCGAGGGAGTGCCGCGAGAAAGCGAGGTTGCGTCCATGGTCGTTGCTCCAGGGATGCTGATGGAAGCGTTCCGTGGTTTTATTGGATGGTCGACCGCTTAGGGAGCGGACATTTCCGAGGCGAGGGATGCCATTTGAACGATGACGCTGGGCAAGAACACGACGCCGGAGTAGTGATCGGCGGGCATCTCCACGTGATGGCCATCGGGAAGTTTTGCGGCGGTCGCGAAGGCCTTGGAGTTTTCCGGGGGAACGACCGTGTCATGGGTTCCAGAGAAGAGCCATGTTTTCTCGGGAGCCACGCGGTGAGCTAGCCGAAGCGGCTCAATCGTGTAGAGGGACTGTTTGGCTTGATCCATGCTAATCCCGCTTTGTTCCAATTCCCGGCGGGCTTTAGCTGCGTCCCGATCGCCGCGTGCCAGGACGCCGTAGAGATCTCCGCCTGCGAGGAGGACGATGGAGCGGTGGTAGGCGGAGTCGAGGCCGGTTGTGGTAGCGACTACAAATCCACCTAGACTGGTCCCTTGGATCGAGATTCGACTCGGGTCGACGCCGGGCAAGACGCGGACGGCATCATAGGCGCGGCGGGCATCGGCGATCCCTTGCTTGAGGCCGCTGACCAGCGTTTCCCCTTCGCTTTTGATGTTGGCTTGGTTCCGCCGAAGTCCATAGGTGGGCAATTGCAGCATCAAGGCGTGGATGCCTTGTTTGCTGAGCCCTCGAGCGATCAGTTTTCCGACGGTCATTCCACGGCCGGATTCATGGACGACGACAATCGCGGGGGCATTGGCCAATTGCTTTCCTTTCACACGGGCCGGATACCATTCCATCGCGACCGAATCGTTGATCGGGTCGCCCGATGGGATGGGGGAGGGGAATCGTACGACACGGTCGTAGCCATGGTTCTTCAGTTTGTCGGACGCATCCTCGATCCGCACAGGAAACTCCGAGCAGTCCCACTTGAGCCCATCGAGGCACTCGCGAGCGTTCACAGACGGTTCGTCTTGAAGATTCAGTTGCAGCGAGTCCGTAGCCTGGAACGCATTGGTAGCAGCGACCTCGGTGATTCCCTGCTTGTTGCGAATTTCCTGGATCAATCCATGGAGATCGAGTTCGACATAGGGGCAGTCTGCAGCCGGTTTCGAATGGCTGGCGTTAGAGACCAACAATTTTCCATCCTCCGGGATGAACAAGACATTATGGAGGTTGGAGTTCATGGCGACGGGGCGGCACATCAATTGGGTAGCTTCGGATTCCCCGATATTTCCATGTTGCTCAATCACTCGGCGTCGTAGTTCATCGAGTCTCGATCCTGCGGAGATGACCACGGAATCTTTGATTCCCTCGCCTAACTGCGGGTGAGGTTGACCCGGCTTGACGAACTCGATTGCCTCAGGAGTTGCCGACACAGCGACTGCGGATTTGGTCTCTCCGTCGGCAAAAACGTAGTAGTACTCGCACGTCCGAGGGCTGTCCGACCATAAGGATGTGACTTTGTCGAGTGAATCGCATTCTTCGAGAGCGCGGCGCATCAACGTTGCCATGGGAACACCTTGCCATTTTCCTTCACCTCGGCCACCCATTTCGCCCAACGATATTTTCTCGGCATTCATTCCGCTGACGCTTCCGGTGAAACCAGCGTAGCCAATATTCGCGAACGGAATTTGTCCGTCGGGAGCCACGATGAAAGTCGTCGCAGCGTCTTGAAGCCCGATCTCGGTCATGTAATCGAGCACGCGGCCATGGTAGAGTTTGCCTCCTGTGGTGGCGGATCCGAACATCGCGAACCCAGAGCAATGGAACAGTTCCGGGAATACGTTGAGAATTTCCATCAGGTGTTCATCGATTTCAAGCGCTCGTGCTAAGGCTCTGGTTTCGGCGATGTGCCGGGCAGGAATATGGGGTTTGAGTTCTTGGTAAGCACGATTTAAGTCGGCACGAAACCATCGACCGTTAGCGATGGTTTGTACGAAACCGAACCCATAGAGAACGGAATCGATGCATCGATTTGCTTCGGCCTTGAGGAGTTCACCGTGGGCCGTCCCTATTTGCTCTGGAGTGCCCCATAGCAGAGCGACGCGCTGCCCGCCTATCCATCGCAATTCACCGTTGGTGGTTTCGCGATTCTTCTGGGTGGGGTCTGTGAGTCGACTTGATGGCGCGAGGACTTCGGCTGCTCGGCGCAATCCTCGCACGATGGTTTTTTCGATCTCTTCCCGATCTAGTTCTTCTGCGTCGTAATCTCCCCAGTGTTGGCTGATCCAAGGTGGAAAGGTAGCTTCTTGGGAGCGTGGATACTGATCTTCGGTGGATGTCGATAGCTCGAGCGACGCTGAGATTCCAGATCCCTCAAAAGCGACGAGACTCGATTCTTTGCCGGTGGTTTCGAATCGGATGCGATTTCCGTCCAAAATCCAACCATCGCTCGAGGAGCTTTCGCCGGGAGCTCTTTCCGCTTGGGATTGCTCGCGGAGTGGTGTGTTGCCCAGAGCCAACTCGGAAAGGGCGTTCGCATCTAGGACTCTTAGAAAATCGAAGGGCACCGCGATTTCTGAGGAAGCTCGGATCACGCGTCGACCTAGATCTTTGGAATCCAAATGGTCCTTCGGATCGACCGGCCCGTGTCCCCAGAAAAGCTTTCGATGTTTTGGGAGGGCGACGACCGTAACATCCTTTCGACGCACCAAGGTCAGCGCGTACTGTGGATGTTCTAAAGTGAGATCGAAAGCGTCGTCGCTGTGCCGAACCAGTTTCAGCTGGATCGATTGAATTTGGTTATCGATCGGGACGGTGCCGGTACCTTCGATGGTAAAGCTCTGCCGTTGAAGTTGGAACGTGGAAATCCACGGTTCGATTTGCGATGCGAGTTTTAGGGTCGAATCGCTCGGGCGGTCTTCCCCAATCGAGCTCAATGCCGGGATCGACAGGATCGCGATGGTGGCGAGGGTTGCGAATCGTTTGCATACCAACCAATACCTGCGAAATCGGGAGAGAATATTCACAGCAAGTCCTCGGGAAGGAATGGGGCAGAGAGATCAATTTCCAACGTTGCCAATGTAACGCCGATCGTCGGCCAATTGCAACGTCACCGACTGCATAAAAGCCGTTCTTTGGTACGCTGTCCGCTGAGAAGGCACCCAAAAGCGGGGGCTGCTTAATTCGCTTTTGGAGGCTCGAGGTCGAGGGTGGGTTTCGAGGGCGTTGCGGGTAGTTGGGTTTGAATCCAGGCGCCGGTAGCGAGCAGCATCGACTCGGCAAAAAGACGGGCCGTTAAGACCACGGTGTTTGGTCGTTTGCGTTCTGCGTTTTCGCCGAAAGAGACGACGAGGCTTGGGTGTCCGGTGAGATTCATCCGGGCCAAGTCTCCATCGCCGATGAGGAGGTCGACTTCGCTCAAGGCGGTTTCGGTTTTCTGGATCAGATCGACGCGGGCACGTAGGGCTCGCACGTAATCGATGGCCGAGCAGAACTGTGCTTCGCGAAAGGTGGGTCCCCATTTTCCGACTTGGGAATCCTCGGTGATCCGTTCGAAGAGATCACCGTGCATGGTTGCCGCTTCGACTGTGATCGCGTCGGTCATGGCGAGGATTCGGGGATCTGGGGGAAGATCGAGCGGGACGAGTTTCGTGCCGTGAGATTCGAGAAGTTCAGCGATACGCTTTTCGGAAGCGCGGGCGTTTGAGGGAAGGCCGACTCGTAACGATTTAACGTTCCATGAATGTTCGGGCATAGCGAACGGACGTTCAACCACCGTGGCATCGAGTCCGTCGCCGCCGATCATGAATGGAAAGATCGCAGCGCAGTCATCGACGAATCGTGCGATGGGTCCGATTTTGTCCATCGACCAACCGAGGGTCATGCATCCGTGCCGACTGACGCGACCGAAGGTTGGGCGTAGACCCGTTGTGCAACAGATGCGAGTTGGCGAAACGATGCTGCCGAGCGTTTCGGACCCGATTGCGAATCCGACCAAGCCTGCCACGGCCGCCGAGGCGCTCCCTGCTGAGGATCCGGAGCTTCCTTTGTCGGGGTCCCAGGGGTTGCGAGTCATGGCACGGAACCATTGATCGCCCCACGCCAAAGTTCCGACCGAGAGTTTCGCCAGAAGAACCGCCCCGGCGTCGTTCATGCGTTGCGCAATCGTGGCAGTTCCGTCTCGAACGGTGTTTTGATAGTCCACAGCGCCCCACGTGGTCGGCATTCCGGGGACAGCGATGATGTCTTTGGCACCCCAAGGAATCCCGTGCAGGATTCCCTTGTCATTTCCATTCGTCAATTCCGCATCGGCCTGACGGGCTTGGTCGATGGCGAGTTCGTTGAAGGTAACCACGCACTTGAGGAGTGGGTCGTATTTTCGAAGGCGATCCAAGTACATCTGAGTCAATTGAAGGCTGGTGAATTTCTTAGCTCTCAAGCCTGCAGCCAGTTGGCGTACTGACCAGAACGCGCATTCATCGATCGTCGCGAAGTCAGGAAGAGACTCGGGTAACGCTAAGGGTTTTGGGGGCTTAGCGTTGGATGCAAGTGGATTTTCAGAGAGCCCCTTGGCAAAGAACCACGGGGTAAACGTCATTGCAGTTGGGGTGTTGTCATCGATGGGCGTGGACCGGAGCGCTTGGACCGATGCATTTTTCGCGTTCAGGCTGGCAGCGATCGCTTCGCATTGCTCGTCGGTGAGAGGAACGCGCGATAACCAAGCGGCGTTTCGAATCATTTCCTTCGTGAAAGGGGGGGCGTCCGACTCTTTCTTAGGTTCAGGGTCTTGCGAGGGAGTGCTCAGGGAGACCGCGAGGGCGTTTGCATGGCTTGTAGCGGCTAGTGCACCGCTGGCCATGATGCATTGGAGAATCCAATCGCGCCGTCGGAAGAAGG
>CAIYZV010000139.1 GCA_903930765.1 uncultured Pirellula sp. | reverse complement strand
GTGTCTCGCGGATACCAATCGTGGACGCGAGATTCGTATGGAGTCCGATTAGGAATAACCCGCGTTGGAAACGCATAGGCAAAAGGAATAGCAATGCATAAGGGAGCGAATCTTCCAATCCATAACCCCTCTTGGAAATTATTGGAAACGCATGCAACGGCGATGCGTGAAACGCATCTGCGCACCCTTTTTTCCAAAGATTTGGACCGAGGGCAACGATTGACTGCCAACGCGGCAGGATTGTTTTTGGACTTTTCCAAAAACCGGATCACCGATGAGACGATGGGTTTGTTGTGCCAGTTGGCCCGCGAGTCTGGATTGCAAGCCAAGATCGACGCAATGTTCCGCGGGGACAAGATCAACACAACGGAGAATCGCGCTGTGCTCCATACAGCGCTACGCGCTCCCAAAGGGAGCACGATCCTCGTCGATGGAAAGAATGTCGTTCCTGAGGTCCACGCGGTTTTGACCAAAATGGCTTCCTTCGCGAATCGCGTTCGTAGCGGCGATTGGAAAGGACACACTGGAAAGCGGATCCGAAATGTAGTGAATATTGGAATCGGCGGATCCGACCTGGGGCCGGTCATGGCCTATGAAGCCCTTCGGCATTACAGCGATCGCGAACTGACGTTTCTCTTCGTATCCAATGTCGATGGTATCGATTTGGCCGAAGCAACTCGCGACTTGGATCCAACGGAAACTCTGTTCATCGTGTCGTCGAAGACCTTTACCACACTTGAAACAATGACCAATGCGCAGAGCGCGCGCGATTGGCTCGTCAATGCATTTGACGGTGATCAAGTGTCGGTGGCCAAGCATTTCGTGGCGGTCTCCACCAACGGAGAAAAAGTATCGGGCTTTGGAATCGATACCGAGAATATGTTCGGATTTTGGGATTGGGTCGGCGGAAGATATTCCATGGACTCAGCCATCGGTCTATCCACCATGATTGCTATCGGACCAGAGAACTTTTACGAGATGCTCGATGGCTTCCATCAAATGGACGAGCATTATCGAACGGCGCCGCTGGATCGTAATTTGCCTGTCATCATGGGGATGCTATCCATCTGGTACACCAATTTTTTTGATTCCCATGCCATCGCTGTCCTTCCCTACGAAAACTACCTGAAACGGTTTCCCGCCTACCTCCAGCAACTCACCATGGAGAGCAATGGGAAAAGCGTAACCCTCGACGGCGAGCCGGTTACGTACCACACCGGGCCCATCTATTGGGGAGAACCAGGAACCAATGGCCAGCATTCGTTCTACCAGCTGATCCACCAAGGCACACGGCTTATCCCCTGCGATTTCATCGCCTTTGCGCAGGCGTTGACGCCCATGGGCCGACATCATGATATTCTCATCGCCAATGTGCTGGCGCAATCCGAAGCGCTCGCATTTGGCAAAACCGCCGAACAAGTTTCAGTGGAGGGGACACCGGAATGGCTCGTTCCACACCGCGTTTTCGAAGGGAACCGTCCGTCCAACACAATCCTCGCTCAGCGATTGACGCCAGCCATCTTAGGATCTCTCGTCGCACTGTACGAGCACATAGTTTTCACCCAAGGTGCCATCTGGGGGGTGAATCCGTTCGACCAGTGGGGCGTAGAACTCGGAAAAGCCCTGGCGCAATGCATCTTGCCCGAATTAGAGACTGTCGCGATTCCCGAACTGAACCATGACAGCTCCACCAACAACCTGATCCACAAATACCGCGAGATGCGCTAGCATGCTTTTGGTTCACCCAATCGCTTCTTGCTGAGAATGCTATGAATTGAGAGTGCTATGAATACCGTGCACTATCCATTATTACTGCAGCTGAACACGCGTGTATGGTTGACCGCGCGTTCTGAACAGCTGGGGCGTCCCGCAACGCTGGATGACATCACCAATGAGGACCTGAAGGAAATAGCCGAGGCGGGATTCGATTGGGTTTGGCTGCTGAGCGTTTGGCAAACCGGCCCAGAGTCGCGTCGCATTTCCAAGACGAATCCTGAGTGGTTGCGAGAGTTTTTGGAAACACTTCCCGATCTCTGCGACGCCGACATCGCCGGATCTGGGTTCGCCATTTCCAGCTACACCGTGCACTGCGATCTAGGAGGTGATGTAGCACTAGTCCGTTTACGAAATCGAATGCAAGAGTATGGCATCAAACTCATGCTTGATTTCGTCCCGAACCACATGGGACTTGATCACCCGTGGCTCGTCGAACATCCCGAGTACTTTGTCCAAGGATCCCAAGCGGACAGAGCGAGCAGCCCAGAAAACTTTTTCGAGCTTCAGCACGGAGAAACACGCCGCATTTTCGCGCACGGACGCGATCCTTACTTTGCGGGATGGCCAGATACCACGCAATTGGATTATTCCAATCCAAACCTTCAAGCCGCAATGAGACAGGAACTGATCAACATATCAAAGCAATGCGATGGTGTGCGTTGCGATATGGCAATGCTCATCCTCCCTGAAGTCTTTTTGAATACATGGAATCGCCAAGCGGAGCCATTTTGGCCTGCTGCGATCGACACGGTTCGTGAAAACCATCCGTCGTTCGTGTTCATGGCCGAGGTGTATTGGGATCGTGAATGGGAGTTGCAACAACAAGGATTCGATTACACGTATGACAAGCGGCTTTACGATCGCTTGGCGCACGGTGAGCCAAATGACATCCGCACGCATTTTCGCGCGGGTCTCGAATTCCAAAATCATCTGGTCCGCTTTCTGGAGAATCACGACGAACCCAGGGCCGCAACCGTGTTCTCATTTGACAAGCATCAATCTGCAGCAGCCATGGCGTATCTGTCACCAGGCATGAGATTGATGCATCAAGGCCAGTTAGAAGGACGTCGGATCAAGATATCTCCCCATTTGGTCCGAGGGCCTGACGAGCCAAACTCGGAGGCAACCAGAAATTTCTACACCCGGTTGCTCGGTATCCTCCGTCAGAACGTTGTACGAACGGGGGACTGGTCGCTGCTCGATTGCAGCCAAGCGTGGGACGGCAATCCCACGCATGAATCGGTCATCGCCTTTGCATGGACCCATCCCGACGAGGCTCCACTAATTGTGGTTACGAATTGGTCGCATCATGTGACCCAATGCCACATTCCTCTCTCGACGCTCGATTCGCGTGTCCCCGGATTAGGGACCGGTCTTTGGGATCTTCATGATCAATTCGACGGTCGAGAGTACGAGTGGCATGGCGAGAATCTCGTGGCGAGGGGACTTTTTGTGGATTTGGTCCCTTGGCAAACCTCAGTTTTTCGTATCGAAAGAAAAAAGTTCAGATCCGTGGGGTCATGAACGATGACACCGTTCACTCGCGATAGGTCGCGGTGAAGCAGCGCGTCGTACTTCACGTTGACGCGTAGCCACGCCATTAAACGTGCAGTACGTCATTGGAGCTTATCTAGTTCCTCGACATCGTCCGGCGACAACTGAATTCGGCGAAGTGCGGACTTATCAATCGCTTCTTTAATCCGCAACGCTGAATCGGTGCGACCGGCCCGCATCAATGCGATGTACCAATGAAATTTGAACAATGGATTGGTGCCGATCTTGGCAGCTCTCTCGAACATACCCGCAGCCTCTTCCAACGTGCCCATCCGCATCAGGATGGCTCCTTTGGAATCCAAAAGGTCAGGCAATTCCCCTGCGATAGAGATCGCTTGATCGATCGTCTGAAGTGCTTCGGCCAAGCCGTCTGGGGATTCACTCAGTAGATTCGCGAGGTTATTCAGCACGATTGGGTCTTTGGCACCCGATTGAACAACATTTCGGTAGGCATCCACGGATTTACTCCGTTCACCGGTTACAAGCCAGTACTCGGCCATCAATTTCATCAAACGGGGAGCGTCACCTTGCGTTGTTTGTACCTCGACAAGAAAAGGCCGAAGCTTGGATGGCATATCGTTGCTGAATGGAGCTTCGATCAAGGCTTGGGCTAGAACCGAAGCGATATCCCTGGCCATCGGTGACTCCGGTCCGGCTCGCATCCCCCTCTTCAAAAGAAGGTCGATGGCCCTAGATCGCGTTTCGATCTCTTCATTTTTGGTGATGACGGTCAGTGCAATTAGCGCTGCTCTGGGGTCCAACGCTTCCAGATCCAGAAGCGCACCCTCGCATGAAGAAACATCTTGGAT
>CAIYZV010000138.1 GCA_903930765.1 uncultured Pirellula sp. | reverse complement strand
TGAAGAGACACCGGACGCGTTGATCAAACCTCGATAGTACGCGAGCGCGCCTCGGTTGGATGGGAACGCCATCTCGGCGAGAACCTCATCATTCAACCGAGTCCAGTACCACTCGGTGACCTCTCCATCTTCCGTGCGAATCTCCCCTTCTTTGACTTGGGCAGTGTAAAACATATCGAGGACAGGGATATCGATACCTCGATACGCATAGCAGTTCGGCGCTGACATCAAGTACTTCATATTCCGGATCTGGAGTCCAACCTCTTCGAGCACCTCGCGCCGGAGCGCCTCTTCGGCCGATTCGCCTGGATCGATGAAGCCCCCAGGCATCCCTAATTTGCCTTTTGCAGGATCATGGGCTCGGCGGATCAGCAATACTTCGCCATCGTTGTTGGTGACGATCGCGCCGACAGCGGCGACAGGACCAAAGAACGTCGTATGCCCGCATCCATGACAGCGGAATGGGCGAATGGGTTCAAACTCGGAACGTTTCGTGCCGCACGCGGGACAGAAGCAATAGGCGGCGGCTAGTTCCATGAAAATCACTCGCGGTTGTGCGCTCAGCGTCGCGACAAAAGGCTTAAACGTAAGGATGGCAGGTGCTGCATGTTAGCATAAAGGATCTTTGTCTCAGTTTGTGGCGATCCGTCAAGTGAAGAGCAGTTTTACGGCAGCGATCAGAAGTACGACAGCTAATAAGAATCGGACCGCGCGCACTGGCAATCGGTAGCTGCCCAGCGTGGCGCCGATGCTTCCGCCGAGGAAAACCGCGATCAACAAGGGCCAGACGTTGAACGGAATCCCACCGCCTCCGCTCCAAAGTCCCGCCAGTCCGGAAATCGAGTTGAGCAGGATAAATACTGCGGAGACTGCCGACGCTGTTTTGGTCTTGGACCAATGCATCATCAGCAGCACTGGGGTTAGGTAGATCCCTCCTCCGGTTCCCGTCAGGCCCGCGAGGAGCCCGATCGCCGCTCCGACCAGAAGCGCGACAGAAGTCGATGGAGTTTTGGCGGTTTCTATTTCGGTAGCTGGGCGTAGGAACCACAGGGCTGAGGAACCCAGGACGAGCCCCAGCAATGTTTGGAGAGAATGGGAGGGTAGGTTGAGGCGTCCCCCCAGGAACGCCATCGGGGCAGCGGTTAGGGCGAACGGCCAAAAAAGCTTCCACGAAAAATGTCCAGCCCGATAGAATTGGATCGAAGCGACCGAGGCGACGAGGACGTTGAGGACCAACGCCATGGGCTTGATCTCTGTTGCGGCGATCCCGAACAGAGACATCACCGCGATGTAGCCCGATGCTCCAGCGTGCCCTACCGAGGCGTAGAGCCACGCCACCAAAGCGACGCCGAGGCACAACCACCAAAGGGATTCATGGAGAGGCACAAGTCAGCTCGCTGGATCGGAGATTTTCCGCCGATTGGTACCATGCCCCGAGGGTGTTGCTAGCCCTTGAGCCGGGGTAGGAGCACGCGCTCGACCCACTTGGTATCGACGGTACCGGACACGAACTCGGGTTGCTTGAGGACAATCTTGTGAAAGTCCGCGGTGGTCTTGATCCCACTGATCCGCAATTCGGAAAGGGAGCGAAGCATCGTTTCAATGGCTTCTTCGCGCGTCGGTCGATGCACGATCAGTTTGGCGATCATCGAATCGTAGTGGGGTGGAACGTTGTAACCGGGGTGCGCGTGGGAATCGACGCGCACACCGAGTCCTCCCGGGAAATACATTTTTTCAATGCGACCGGGGCAGGGCTGGAAGTTCCGATCGGGGTCTTCGGCATTGATACGGCATTCGATCGAAGCTCCTCGCGGCAGGATATCCGTTTGGGCGAAGGGGAGCTTTTGCCCGGCAGCAACGAGGATCTGAGTCTTGATCAAATCGACTCCGGAGATCATTTCGCTCACCGGGTGTTCGACCTGAATCCGCGCGTTGACTTCGATGAAGTAGAACTGGTCTTGCTGGTCGACGATAAACTCGACCGTGGCTGCGTTGTAATAATTGGCTTGTTTCACCATGCGTACCGCCGCATCGCACATCGCCTTGCGAGTCGACTCTGGGAGCCTTGGGGATGGGCTTTCTTCGATCAGTTTTTGGTGGCGGCGTTGGACGGAGCAATCGCGTTCGTGCAGATGAACGACATTGCCATGCTGGTCCGCGATGATTTGGACTTCGACGTGCCTCGGGCGATCGATGTATTTCTCAAGGTAGACGCCGGGGTTACCAAAAGCTGCTTTGGCTTCGGTTTGGGCTTGGGAGACAGCGGACTGCAACGACGCTTCATCGGCTGCGACTCGCATGCCTTTGCCACCACCACCTGCGGTCGCTTTGATCAGAACAGGAAAGCCGATCTTTCGGGCGGCTGCGAGGGCGTCCGCTTCGCTTTCGATCAAGCCATCGCTGCCGGGGACGACGGGGACACCTGCGGCGATCGCCATTTCGCGAGCTGTGCTTTTGTCACCGAGTTTCTCCATCGCATCTGGAGAGGGTCCGATGAAGTCAAAATTGCAGCTGCGGCAGACTTCGTTGAAGTGAGCGTTCTCCGCGAGGAATCCATAACCGGGATGGATCGCATCGGCCTTGCCGAGCTCGGCAGCAGCGATCACTCGATCGATCCGCAAGTAGCTATCGATCGATTTGGCAGAGCCAACGCAAAACGCTTGGTCGGCCAGTTCCAGATACTGTGCACCGCGGTCGGCTTCGCTGTAGATCGCGACAGTCTCGATACCGAGTTCTTTACAAGCTCGAATAACGCGCAGCGCGATTTCGCCTCGGTTGGCGATCAAGACGCGAGAAAACATTGTTTGGATTAACCCCGGGTATCAATTTTAAAGAGCGGTTTCCCGAAATCGACGGCTTCTTCGTTCCGGACCAATACCTGAACGACTTTGCCGCGCATTTCCGCAGGAATTTCATTGAACACTTTCATCGCTTCAATGATGCAGATGACCGTGTCGTTTTGGATGGTGGAGCCGACCTCCACAAAGTCTTTGCTCGTCGGGTTGGGTTTCGAGTAGAACGTACCAACCATCGGGGATTTGATGATCGCGATGTGCGGACCGTCGGAATTGCTCTCCGCGGCCGCAGGCGCAGGCGCTGCAGGAGCCGGGGCGGCAGAGGGTACCGCGTGGGATGCGGCCAGCATGGGACTGGTCATGATCGTTTGCCCATGCCCAGCACCGCACAATCGGATCCGCTGGTTTTCTTGGCGAAGGTCGATTTCGCCTAATTCGTGCTCTTTCATCAATTCGATCAGTTTCCTGATGCGGTCAATGTCAAACACGTCGTCTGGTTTTTTGTTCGATTCCGCCATTTCGCGGCCTTTCACAGATGCGATTGATTACCTATCAGTCAGGCTTTGGACCTCGTTTTATACACGCCCGTCACCAATTCGCCAAGAACGTGACGCATCTGCAATCCCGGTTTGAGATGCACGCTCCGGTCGGTCCAACACCCATCCGCCGGTACAACTTTGGGCCACGGTCGGCTCACTCCATCGATGGCAATCGGCTTACCGGACCACTAGGGCTGGCGTGCGGCGACGTTTCTGGGTGGGGCGCCGCTGTCAGGTGGGAGGGGGCTGCGGGATTTCCCGAGCCGATCCGGAATTGGGAGTCGGAAGAATTGCTATGCAGTGCGGAATGCGGCACCGAGAAACTCCCGACCGGAGCCTTAGGCGTCGTTCCGGTGTGACATTGTTTTCGCATGGAGAGCGCCGCCTCTTCCGGGGTTACCGTATTGATGAAGCAATCGGAGCCCCATTCAAAGCCGGCCACTTTGCACATCCGCGGTATGATATTCAGTCGCCAATGGAACGATTCAGGGCTTTCGGATTCGAACGAGCACGATTGGATGACATAGTTGTACGCGGCTCGAGGGTGCTCCTGTTCGAGGGCTCGGAGAATGAGCTGTGCCATTCTTGAAAGATCCTGGATTTCATCATCGCTGCACGCTTCGTACATGCTTCGATGCCGCCGTGGAAGGATCGATACGCTGAACGGGAATCGGGAAGCAAAAGGACAGATCGCTACAAAATGCTCCGATTCGGAGACGACGCGTTGGCCGGATTGAATCTCTTGTTCAAGCACATCGCATACATAGCATCGCTGGTGGGTGCGGTGGTATTGAGCCATCCGATTTTCGATCCGCTGAACGTCGTTGGGAACAAAATCGGTGCAGATCAACTGGCTATGGGAATGGATCAGGGACGCTCCTGCGTCCGCGCCGTAATTCTTGAAGACCACCGCATAACGCATGTTGGAGTGGGCCCGCCAGTGATTCAATCGCTTGCGGTACGCCTCGAACACCAACACCGCATGCTGTGGCGTCAAACCGGTAAGACTGCTGATATGATCGGGCGACTCGATGATGACTTCGTGAGCTCCCTGCGTTTGCCGTTTCTGGAAAAGCACGCTCGGTGTGTATTCCTGTTGCTGGGTGCGGGAATCAGGATTCCGCGACTCACTGGAGGGGCTATCGTCGAAAGGGATGGAGCCGTGTACCGCCGGGAATTTATTGGGTACGACTCGGACGAGCCACGGTTTCTTCCGTAGCCGCTGAAGATCGACCGCGCGATTGCTGGTGGTCGCGTCGGCGTCGGAACCGGGCAAGATCAATGTGGGGTCAGGGGTTTCGTGCTCCGATCCACTGCAAAACGGGCAGTGGCTTCTAGAATCCTGTTCGCATCGCGGGGAACGATCGTAATCATCGGGCCGCATCAATCGATTGGGGGCGAAAATCACCCAGCGGTCACTCAACCAGTCGTATCGCATCTCGTTCATCGATGAGCTACACCTTGTCACAGCCCATCGGGCCAAGACATATTGCGTCTTGAGTTTCAGCGTCCTGAGGAATCGACACCGCAGCGCGTTGGCCGCTGCAGCACGACGGGTACGAATACGGGTACGAATACGGGTACGAATACGGGGAGAACATCCCGGGGGGATACCATCACGAGCGATCGGCCCTAAAGCCGGCCTTCACATGCCGCCAACTCTCGTGCCCGTGCGTAGGCGCTCAAATAGCTGGAGGCACTTTTCGACCAAGACCAATCTTGGTCCATGCCGGCGAGGACAAGTTTACTCCAAACCTCGGGTGTTCGCGAATATGTTTCTAACGCTCTCGAGCAACAATTTTCCAACGCATCGACGTCGTATCGGTCAAACACGAATCCTGTCGCGGTATCCCCGTCGATCGATTCTGTGGTCGCGTTGTTGACGGTATCGATCAAGCCTCCTGTGGCATGAACGACGGGAATGGAGCCATACCGCAGGCTATAAAGCTGGTTTAGGCCACATGGCTCGTAGCGACTGGGCATCAGGAAGAGGTCGCAACCAGCCTCAATCTCATGCGCGAGCCCATCCGAAAATTCCAATCGAACCGCGACGCGATCCGGCCGGCGATGGGCCAATTCCGAAAGGGCCTGCGCAAAGCGGGCTTCGCCATTTCCCAAAACGACCCATTGAACATCGCGCGAGTCGATCCAGCGATGCATCAACGGAACCACCAAATCCCAACCCTTTTGCTCCGCAAGTCGACCGATCAACCCGATCAATGGGACGTCGTCGCGAACAGGCAAGCCAACCTTTTGCTGCAGATGGCGTTTGCAAGCGAGCTTTCCATCCTTCCAGTTCGAGGACGTGTAACGGCTCGCGATCAAGTTATCGTGGCGGGGATCCCATACGTTGTAATCGACCCCATTGACGATGCCTTGGATCCGATTGGCTTTGGATCGGAGCAACCCGTCAAGCCCGCAGCCATGCATCGGTTGCTGGATCTCGCGAGCGTACGAAGGACTCACGGTGGTGATCATGTCGGCAAAGGCTATTCCGGTCTTGAGAAGGTTCAAATCCCCAAAAAACTCCATCTGTTGCCAGTTGAAGTACTGCCAGTCCATGTCGGTCAACGGCATATCGGCCCCCCAGAATCGACCTTGATACGCCAAATTGTGAATCGTCATGATCGATGCGCAATGGCGATACCACCCATATCCGCGATAAAGAGTCCGATGGAATGCGGGGATCAGCCCCGTTTGCCAATCGTGGCAATGGAGAATGTCGATCGGCAATCGAAGCCTTTCGATGGCTTCCACCACGGCTCTCGAAAAGAACGAAAACCGCTCGCAATTGTCCCTGTAATCGCCATGCGAGTCGCCATAGAGATCATCGCGATCGAAGTAAAACGGTTGATCGATGAAGTAGACATCGACGGGCGATCCTGCGGCAGATCCGCCAGCGTCTACACTCGGCAATTGCGTTTTCAGTACATGCGCCGTCATCGGCTTTCCAGCCATGTCGATCACAAACGAGATGTGCGTGTCGTGGATCTCGGCGCAGTGCCTCTTCGCCTTGCGATAACCAGGCATGAACAAACTACAGTGGTGCCCGAGTTTGGCTAACTCTCTGGGCAATGTTCCACAGACGTCAGCGAGCCCCCCCGTCTTTGCAAAGGGGATCGCTTCCGATGCTGCCATGATGATATGCATGATGAATCAGCTTTCACTCAGTGAGGTTGAAACAGAGGACTCCACCAATGTAATCGAGATCCGCTCGATTGAGGACGTGGTGAACCATCACGAAGCCCCTGTCAACACCCATCTAGGGCATTTTGCACAATTCTGAAAGAGTTTTGAGGAACCTCAAGTTGACCTTGGTGCCGATCAAAACAACCCGCTATAATCCGGCCTCGACAACACCTTATCCCCAACACTTCCACGGAAGAGACGACTCGTGCTTTCGATCCGACCTACCGTTACAGACCATGTCTTCAGTGTCTTCGGACGATCGATCCACCCCGAGCTTTTCAAATCGCATCGCACGCGGTCGCTCGAACGGAAAAACTACCGAGCTCGAGTCGACATCACCAGCGATGGGCATGTGATCAACTTCACCGGCAGTCGAGGGGCCACCATCTCCGAAGTGGTCGGGTCGATCCAGCAACCACTGCCGCAACAACGGCGACTGCTCGCCCTCAATTTGCGAGGCAAATACGCTGAAGAACTCCACGGAAAACGAGGGCTGAAGTACACCTCGAGCTTTGAATTGGAACACGTCTCCGCCGATATGTTCTGGATGCTGCAAAACCAATTGCAAAGCTGCGGGTCCAGCAATGAAATGATCCACGCCTTCGACTCCAGCGGCCGTATCCCCTTCGGCGCTATCAGCTTCGTCCACGTGGAAACCCGCGAACGGCAGTTGACCATCCAAGCCTTCCACACTTTTCCCGATGACTACGCCATCGTCAAATCGACTTCAATCTTCTGTATCGATTGCTAGCATCCACGGAAAAGTCCTGGGTCTTTGCTCCGATTCGTAATCCTGCGGTAGTAGATTTTGCGAAAGATCCCTGCTGTTTCCAGTGCGCAGTGGACCAGAATTCATTCCATTTCACGCGGAGACGCCGGGAACGCGGAGTGAGCGCCAGCGTGGCGATGCCATCGCTTTTTTCGCACACTCTCTCCAAAATCCTTGCGTGGGGCTTCGCGATGGGACAGACTTAGCAACAGCGTGCGCTGCTCGAACCGACGATGTTTGCCATGATGAATTCCTTCCGATGCCCCTGACCCGAACTCCACGAAATCCGTCTGGCATCCTCGCTGTGTCGTCGGTGATTTTTTTTTCGTGGATCCATTGCTGCTCGGCGGATTTTATCGTCTACCGCCTCCCCGGCTCGGACAAAACGATCCTGCTCGAGGGCAAGGCCAAGAATCTTGGACAAGGGGTGATCGAATACACTCATCCCAATCTTGGAAGTTTGGCCTTTAGCCGCGACACGGCACTGGTGATCAAAGCCCCCACCAGGCAGGAAGAGTTCAAGAAAGTTTTTGTGCAGGCGCGCCAAAGCAAAGAAGTTGCCGATTATTTGTCTGCAGCCAATCTAGCTCTGCGCCATGGATTGCTCCCCGAATTTCGCGAGTGCTGCTCCGAGGCTTACAAACTAAATCCCAACGATCCGACCGTCGTTCGTTTGGTCGAAGCCCGACGAAGAATCAAACGTCCGCTAACCGATCAAGAATCCGCCGCGGATGCACTGCGAGAGATCGTCAGGTTGCCATCGATGAAGATCGCGCTGAGCGATCATTATGTGCTGCTCCATGATACGGGAGATGCCAAACAAGGCCGCCGGCGCAAGTCGCGAGCGGAACAGCGATTGGAACTTCTCGAAATGGTCTACGAGTCTTACTTCATGAAGTTTGCACTCGATGGCGTGCTCCTCGAACCTCCGCAAGAACGGATGAAGGTAGTGCTCTTCGGTGAGGAAAGAGACTACCTTCGATACTCCACGCAACTCGATCCCAGACTCCGATCGGCTCTCGGATTCTGGTCTCCTACCGACAACGTTGCGGTGTTCTTCGATCAAGGCACCACCGAGCGCATGAAGGTCCTGGAGAAACGGAGCAGAGAACTTCAGCAGGAAAAAATGCGAGCCCGAGGGACACCCCTTTCGAAAGATACCGCGCATCTTGCGAATACCGTGGAACTGCTGGTCAAACTCACCCGCGAGGAAGATGACATCGAAGTCGTATCGCATGAGGCTACCCACCAATTGGCCGGCAACACGGGCTTGATGCCACGCGGAAAAATCGCGCTGCGTTGGGCCCACGAAGGTTTCGCGACGTACTTTGAAACGTCCAGCGATGCGGGCTGGGGTGGGATCGGTGCCGTGAACGAAGGTCGGCTAAAAAGCTATTACCGGGTCTCCAGCGATCCCAATCGCGCACCGATCGAATTGCTGATCAGCGATCTGCTATTCGATGTGGCTCAGGATACGCGGCAAGTTGCCGATGCCTACGGTCAAGCCTGGGCGCTGACCCACTTCTTGATGGAACGGCATTTCCAACAAACGGTCCGGTACTACCAAAAGATATCCCAGCTTGAAAGCGAATCGGGTTCGATCCCTCGCCGCGATTTGGTGAAGTACTTCGAAGAGATCTTCGGTGATCTCAAGGCTCTTCAAGTCGAGTGGCACGAATACATGCGATCGCTGAAAACCGATCTCGAGCGAGCTCGGGATGCGATGAACTGATGGTTGCGATTCAGCGAAACGCGACTAATGATTTCTAAGTGAACCGGCACTCTCCGAATGACTCAGTGCTGAGACTGAGCGAGACAGGACGTCCAGAACCCGTAAGTCCCATCGCCCCCATAAGTCCTGTTGGATCTAAGTCCTATTGGATCGGAGGAGGCGAAGATTTACCACCGCGGGCTGCGCTGGCTGCCGGTGGTTGGGCTGCTGCTGCATCGATCCCCGCATACTTGGGAACTGCAGGCTCTTTGATTTCTTTGAGTAGCCGCAAGATGATTTTGTCGGTCGTCATCCCCTCCGCTTGCGCTTGAAAGTTCGTGCTGAGACGATGCCGCAGGACCGGAACAGCAACTCGCCGAATGTCTTCGATGGCGACATTGAATCGTCCATCCATCGCCGCCATCGCCTTGCCTCCCTGGATCAGAAACTGGCCGGCTCGTGGCCCTGCGCCGTAATCGAGAAGCTCCTTGACCACCTCGGGCGCATCCGATTCACCCGGCCTGGTGGCGCGAACCAACGCCACAACATACTTGACGATGAAGGGGCTCACCGCGACGCTCGTCACCAGCTTTTGGATATTCAGAATTGCGCGAGCCGATAGGACCTTTACAATCTCTGGGCGATCACCGCGCGTGGTGGAGAGCAGGATCTTTTCCTCTTCATCCGCAGACGGATAACCGACCTTGATGTTGAACATGAATCGGTCCAATTGCGCCTCGGGGAGAGGGTAGGTTCCTTCCTGTTCGATCGGGTTTTGGGTCGCAATGGTAAAGAATGGATCTGGCAGTGCGTAGGTCTGCCGTCCGACGCTGATTTCCCGTTCCTGCATCGCCTGCAGCAGGGCCGCTTGGGTTTTAGGAGGTGTACGGTTGATTTCGTCGGCGAGCAGAATGTTGGTGAAGATAGGACCTTCGACGAACCGAAACTCCCGTCGGCCTTGGGCATCCTCTTCGAGGACGTTGGTGCCGGTGATGTCCGAGGGCATCAGGTCGGGGGTGAATTGGATCCGTTTGAAATTGACGTCGAGGATTCTTGCGAGCGAAGAGACCATCAGCGTTTTCGCCAGACCGGGTACCCCTTCGAGCAAGCAATGCCCTCGCGTAAAAACCGCTGCGAACAGCTGCTCGATCACGTCGTCCTGACCGACGATGCACTTGGCCAACTCCATCTTCATCTGGTCGCGATGTTCTCGAAATTCGCGGAGCAAATCGCCGATGCTTTTGACGGGTTTGCCGCCTGGATTGGTTGCGTTGGACACGGTAATGGCTGGTGAAGGATGGGTGAGCGAGATGGCAATAGGAGCGACGGCGCGGATTCCCGCGACACGCTTTATCATACCATTTCCCCAATTCCCCGCCTGAACCCAGCGGGGGGTCGCATCAGAATTAGATGAGACCTGCGACTTTGCGACCGATCCAGAAGGCGGTCAGCAATGCGATCATCAATGCCACGAGCGCTGGGTGAGACCATAGCGGGATGCGACGGATGGTTGATGGCGGTTTAGGAATGGCGCGGAGCGATTCAAACCATTGCTCTCGATCGGATAACGACAATGCCTTGCCACCGGTCAATCGAGACAATTCTTCCAAAACCTTGGGCCGGGCTGCTTGCCCGATCCGTTCCCGCGTCGCTCCTTGCACAAAGAAGCTGGTATCAAGGGTTTCGCCGGTCTGCTTGCATGCTAACGTCACTCGATGCGAGCCTGGTTCGTTCGCTTCATAGCGACCTTCGAACGATCCCCAACTCTCCGAACCTCCGCTAGCCAACTTAACGACTTGGGTCTTTCCCGAGGGAGCTTCGATCTTGGCGGTAACGTCTCCAGCCGACAAGGGCTCGCCGCTGGCTTGCATGACGTTGGCTCGAAGCGTGAGTGTTTGACCGATGCTCGGTGAGTCGGGCGAGAAATAAAACCGCATCGATTCACCCTTGGCCATGTTCCGTTGGTAGGCCATCCACCGGACGACTTGTCCCCAGAAACGATAATGGTATTTATCTTCCACACCGCGTCGCCAACGCCAGACGCCGTCGGTTCCCATGAAGAGTACCTTGCCTGTGCCAAAGGTCTTGGTCGCAAGCAAAGGCATGCGGCCTTGTTCGCCGCTGGCCGATTCGTGGACGGCGAGGACTTCGGTTCCTGCTTTGGCTCTAGACACCGCGGAGTGCCATTGAAAGCCGGGCAGATTCATCCAAACGTCGACGTTGTCGTCTTGGGTGTCGGCCAGTTTGGTGAGCAGACTGCGCCGTCCCGATTCGGTGAGTTCCATACGCATCGCGTTTCGAGTGCCGAATCCATCCGGTTTGGAATCGTCGAGCACGACCGGTAGAAGCGGTTCGAGATCGCTTTGAGCGAGGGTGTTCATATTTCCTCGCGGACCGGGGATAAAGACCAATCCGCTCGCTTGGTACTCGACCAGACCCTTGAGGAGCGTGCACTGTTCCGCAGTCAACTGGCCCGCTTGCATGCCAACATCACCGAGAAAGACAACATCGAACTTGGAAAGTTCGTCGAGGGTCGCTGGGAACTCTTTGATGTAATCGCGGTTACCGCCACCCACTTTGCCGAGGTCGGGATGGAAGAGCAAGCACGAGACATCGACGCCGGGATCGCGCGAGAGGGCATTTCTCAAGTACCTGTATTCCCAACGTGGGAATGAGTCGATGACGAGGACCTTTAACTTTTCCTGTCGGATCGCGATCGGAGTGGTAAGGGTATTGTTATTGGGGATCGTCTCATCGGCATGAGGTGGTACTTCGACCGCGATGGTAAAATCTCCTTCGGCCTTCGGTGTCCATACGACTGCTTCGGAGGTGCGCGACATCGCTCGGACTCGAACCTCTTTGGTCAACCGCTCACCATCGGACGCTGTGACGACGACTTGCACAACCGTGTCGCGAGGAAGCGAGGATTCAACGGTGAAAGGGATGCGCACTCCTTTGTTGACGATCCCGAAGGTCGGTGTGTCGACACTGATCAATTCCAAATCAGGCAGCCTGGTCGGGGAGCCTACCGGGATCGTGAAGATCGGTACACCCAACGTTCTGTAGCGCGAGATGACGCTCACGGGTGGTTCGCCACTATTCCAATCGCCGTCCGATACCAGGAGTACTCCGAGCAAGCCGGACGCTGTATCGAGGGCCGTGTTGAGGGGCGCTGCGAGATCGGTGCCATCGCTCACATTGGCTGGGGGAAAGCTGCTGATCGTAACCCGGGCGATCGAATCGATTTCGCCCCATCGCTCTTTCGCGGATAGCGCATCGACTGCTTCGGCACGCGTGATCGCCGACGAGCCGATACTAGCTCCGGATCCGTTGGGATCGGTCGACGCGGATGGGATCACGTCTTGGGTCTGCATGCTCGGGGAGCGATCGATCAGAACCGCGAGAATCGGTTTTTCGGAGGACCGGAAATCTTCGGTCCACTCGGGTTGATTCAAAAGAATCGCGCCCAGGATGATCGCTGCGCAGCGAAATAGTTCAAGCCAGATGACCGAGCGGGCGTAACCGCTCCTGCGAATGGCAAGCCACGACAGGATCAGCGCGATAGCGCATAGGGTGATCGATAAAGCGACGAGCCACGGGCTCGTGCTGAAGGTTAGGGATTGCTGGGAAACTAGCTTTTCAGCGGTCGAGCTGTTTTCAGCCAGCGTCTGAGCAACGGTGATGGGGGTCGACTGTGGTCTCATGCGACTCCAGTTTAGCTACTGGATTCCCAGCTTGTACGCTCGATTTGCATTTCCGCCCCAGAACTTGGCTTCTTCGTCCCGATTCAGGTCGGCGGCGAACATGCTGACCGTCGCGACCCAGTCGGCGTAGGTGGCTCGGAGCAAGCAAACTGGCCAATCGCTGCCGAACATCAACCGATCAGGCCCAAAAGCGTCGAGGGCGACATCCCAATAAGGACGCAGCATCTGCACCGTCCAATTCGGGTCACGGACTTCCGTCACCAATGCGGAAAACTTGCAAGCGACATGAGGACGCTTGGCCAACTCCCGAAAATCCTTTTCCCACTGTTTGTCGATGCCTCCGGACTCGATCACCGGCTTGGCGATGTGATCCAGCACAAAGCGTTGGTCCGGATGCCGATCGACGAACCGGATGGCCATCGGAAGTTGCCTGCCAAAAATCAATACGTCGTAGGTCCAATCGAACTCCTTCAAAAGCTTCACACCTGCATTGAAGTCGTCGCGATCGAGGAATCGATCGTCCGGTTCATCTTGAACCACATGCCGGACCCCTTTGAGTTTTGATAGGCCGCGCAGTCCTTCAAGGATCGTGCCGATCTTTGGGTCGGCCAACGGCACCCAACCGACAACGCCTCGGATCCACGGATTGTCTTTGGCTTGGTCCAAAAGAAACTCGGTTTCTTTCAGCTCCTGGCGCGCTTGAACACTCACCACGTAATCGATGTGGGTGGCTTGCGTCTCAAGCAGCAGATCCTTGGGCACGAAGTCGCGTCGGAGGATTTGCATCTGAGGACTGATCCAACCATATTCCTTCTCCGAGTAGACCCAAAAATGATGGTGGCTGTCGACACGTATCATGGTGTTATGCTTTCGTCTTCGATGTGTTTGATCTTTTCCAAGCGTCGTAAATGGCGTCCACCTTCGAACTCGGTGGCCAGCCATACCCGCACCAAATCTCCCACGGGACGATCGCCGATCAGATCGCCGGGAAGGCATAGGATGTTGACATCGTTGTGGCGACGGCACATTTCGGCCATGACTTCGTCGGCGCACGCCGCGGCGCGGACGCCGCGGAACTTGTTGGCGACAATCGCCATGCCAAATCCATTGCCGCAGATCAAAATGCCTCGCTCCGCCTTGCCTTCCGCGACCGTTTTCGCCACGGAGACGGCATAGTCGGGGTAGTCGACGGCTTGGTCGCTATCGGTTCCAAAGTCGATGATCTCATGGCCATCGGCGGTTAGAAGCGTAACGAGTTTGCCTTTGATCTGATAACCGCGATGATCACTGCCAACCGCGATTCGCATTTGAATACTCCGCTCTGCGTGTAAGAAACGTGTTGAAAAGAAAAAGTGTTTTCAAGAAACGAGAAGAACTGGTTATGAAGTCGTGTCCCATCGGATCAAACTCGACGTATCGAGGGACTGAATCCAATGGCTTGTGTGCCGATCCAGTTGTTCGGCGCATTTTTGATAGACTTCCAGCGGACCGCCAAAAGGGTCGCTGATCTCCCCGCCATCCTCTGCGATCAAGTGCACTTTGAAGGCGGTTTCGGGCCATTGCGAAACGATAACGTTTCGATGCCGTTGCCCCATGGCCAGGATCAAGTCGGCTTGTTCAACTAAGTACGAATTGAGTTGGGTGCTTTGGTGATTGTCGAGCGATGCCTGGTAGGCGCGGATCGCTTGCAAGGCACCGTGCGATGCGGGATCCCCGCCAAAGGCGGACACGCCGGCGGAGATGGCGACGATCGGAGATGATTTTTGCGAGGCTAATTCTGGAAACTGCTCGGCAATCTTCTTTCGCATCAACGCGGCCGCCATCGGCGACCGACACGTGTTCCCGGTACAGACGAACAGTATCACAAGTTGGGAGAGCGAGTCTAAATGCTCGCGAGTGACGATTCCCGAACGCACCACGCGGCCTCGATTGCCATCGATGGCAACGACCGTCGGAATACCCGGCGACTCCACCATCCCTGCATCGATCGCCAACACCGATTGGCCGGGTATCAAATCCCCAATGGAGTAGGCGGCATCGGTTCCTCGCGTGGAGTTGCTCGATGGTGCGATCGCGCAGACCAGCGGACCCGAAACCAGCCTCGTGATGTGATGCAAAACTTCATGCGATGGGAGCCATAATCGGTACTCCCCTTGAGCCGACATCAATTTTTCAACTACAGATTCCGGGAGACATCGCAGGGAGCTGAACGGATGCGAACTGCCGTGCTGCAGGACCAACGGTCCAGGCCACGCTTTGCGGATCAGACGCCTCGCAGCACTCTCAAGATCAGGGACCATGTCGAGCACTTCGTCTGGAGAACGCGAGATCACCGTCAATGGCAAATCTTGGTTCATCGCTCCGATGCGGTGAAGCTGATCGACCGCGATGGGATTCAATGCGCTCGCGACCAGCACATAACATGTCTCCGTGGGGACGGCGACCACATGCCCTTCCGCTATCGCTTGTACGGCCAAATGGATCACGTCTCGCGGATCATCCGACCGTCTCCAATCCAGAATTTTTGTCATTCGCGCTCTCTAGCGAGGATCTCCCCAGCCTTCACTCCCAGCCTCCACCCCGGCATCCACCCCGGCACGCACGCGGGATCTCCCAGTACGAGAAACTCCCAGTACGAAAAACGCTCTCTACGGGGAGTTCGGCTCGCTCCAATCCTCCATTGTACCCGATCCAATGAACCTGATGCACCCGTGTTTTTGGGGATGATTCGGAGCCATAAACAACCGATCGTGAAGACCGCCGAAGCGATCGGAACGCAACGGGATAGTTCCAAGGATTAACGCGATCCAATCATTCGGGTCTGGCCGACTCGAACGCTTGGGCTAAACTGCTTGCTTCGCCGACTCGCTTCCCCGGTGCAGGCTCGCTGATTTGGGCTCGCTCCCACCGCCGGAACGGGTTGAACACCTCTATTACCGAACATTACCGAAATCTACCCATGGCTGCTGCAAAAACCGCGATTTCGCCGACCCGTGCCGAGGACTATCCAGAATGGTACCAGCAGGTCATCAAGGGAGCCGACCTCGCTGAAAACAGCGCCGTGCGAGGCTGCATGGTGATCAAGCCTTGGGGGTACTCGCTCTGGGAGAACATGCAAAAAGGACTCGATCGCATGTTCAAAGAGACCGGCCACCAAAACGCTTACTTTCCACTCTTCATACCGATGAGCTTTTTGGAAAAAGAAGCTGAGCACGTCGAAGGGTTCGCTAAGGAATGCGCTGTCGTCACCCACCATCGCCTCGAGCCAGACGGAAAAGGGGGGCTCCGCCCCGCTGGTCCCCTCGAAGAACCACTGATTGTTCGTCCCACGAGCGAAACCATCATCGGTGCCACGTACGCCAAATGGGTTCAGTCCTACCGCGATCTCCCGATCTTGATCAACCAATGGGCGAACGTCGTGCGCTGGGAAATGCGAACCCGCCTCTTCTTGAGAACCTCCGAGTTCCTATGGCAGGAAGGACACACGGTTCACGCCACCGCGGAAGAAGCGATGGAAGAAACACAAAAGATGCTCGATGTCTACACGGACTTTGCGGAGAATTACATGGCCATGCCAGTCATCCGCGGCGAGAAAACCCCAGGTGAACGATTCCCCGGTGCCGTGACCACCTTGTCGATCGAAGCCATGATGCAAGATCGAAAAGCGCTCCAGGCAGGTACCTCCCACTTCCTGGGACAGAATTTCTCCAAGGCTCAAGAGATCAAGTTCCAGAGCCAAGCGGGACAAATCGAGTATGCGTGGACAACGTCGTGGGGGGTCTCAACGCGCTTGATCGGTGCGCTCATCATGACCCACTCCGACGATGACGGACTGGTCCTACCTCCTCGCTTGGCGCCCACCCAAATCGTGATCATGCCGATCTATCGTGATGAAAACCAAAAGGCCGAGGTGCTGGCCTACTGCGACACTCTCCGAAAACAACTCGGCACTCTCTCGTACGCAGGAGAATCGCTCCGCGTCGAGATCGATGCACGCGATCTGCGCGGCGGGGAAAAGAAATGGTACCACGTCAAACGCGGGGTTCCCGTTCGCATCGAGGTCGGCCCAAAAGATATGGCCAACAACGCTGCCTTTGTCGCCCGACGCGATACCGGTGAGAGCAAATCGACCCCAGTCGCCGAACTCATTGCCACCTTGCCTGCCTTGTTGGAAAACATTCAAAGCAGCCTATTCCAAAAAGCCCTCGCTATGCGAGAAGCCAACACGGTGGAACTCAACAGCGAAGCCGAGTTTCGCGATTACTTCAAACCGGATGACGAACAAGGCCGCTCCAGCGGTGGCGGGTTTGCCAAGTGCTGGTTCGCCAGCGAACAAGATGTCCAGCCGCTGCTCGATGAACTCAAAGTCACCATCCGATGCATCCCTCTCGATGCCCCCAAAGGTTCCGGTACCTGCTTCCTCACCGGCAAACCATCGACCACCCAAGCGATTTTTGCAAAGGCTTATTAAAGAATAATCCCAGTGGAATACGAACGCCCCCTCCGCGCAATGTCCGGCCGCCACCCGGCCTCGTGCCGGTGGAGCCACGACTGAAGGCTACAAAGTAGCTGTCAGTTGTTGCTTCCACCGGGGTGAACCCGGCGGAAAGCGAGGACCACCAATCGTGATCTTAGCGCTGAGCATCATCGGGGTATCGGAGGAGCAGCGAGTACGAGTACGAGTACGAGTACCGTCCGCAGAAGCGGACTGAGTACGAATCACAGCCAAGCAACGCAGCGGATTTCCTCCCCCATCGTACTCGTACTCGTACTCAGCGCAGCGGTACTCGTACTCGACGGCTGCTATCGGCTG
>CAIYZV010000137.1 GCA_903930765.1 uncultured Pirellula sp. | reverse complement strand
CCCAAGCTGATTTTCTCCAGCAACTCGGGACGAAAGTTCATGAACGAAATCAGCACCGCGGCGATAGCACCACCAGCGATGTAACCTGAACTGAGCAACACCGCTGGGCTCGAATCGTCCTCGGAGTTCTCATTGGCTTGGTTGCCTGCGCGACGGCGGAACCTGCGATCGGCGAACGCGCGGATCAGTCCACCCACAAAGATTGGGGTCGATGCCGCGAGTGGCAAATAGACTCCGACCGCGAAAGGCAAGCTGGCGACACCGCTTAATTCCAGCGTTACCGCGATCAAGACACCGATCAACACAAGCCCCCATGGCAAGCGTTGGTCGAGGATGCCATCGATGATCAGCTGCATCAAAACCGTCTTAGGAGCGTCGAACTTGCTGGTCGGATTCCCTTTGTCGTCCTCTTTCAATAAGCCGTTCACTGCTGGGTCGACAAGATAAACCGGCTTGCCCGTTTCATCGATCAAGTACTTGCCAGGGGGGAGTTGCCCGCCGGTTTCAGCCCGTCCTAGATTCAACACGAAGTACTCGGTTTTATCGTCGGCATACTGGCCTGAATGGACTGTGTCTTTGGCGGCGGGAAGCGTCGCGGTGTCGATACGGATTTCGCTGTACGGTTCTACAGCCTTCTTGCTGTACGTCGTATTGGCTTCGTTCATGGCGAGCAGAACCAAGCCGACGACCAACGACGAGGTGAAGGCACCGATCAAGATGGCCCACTGCTGGGAACTGGGAGTTGCCCCCAGCAAATGCCCCGTCTTGAGAGCTTGGGCGGTGCTTCCGCCGTTGCTCGAAGCGATGCAAACCACTCCTGCGATCGTCAGCGCCGTAAGTTTAATTTCTTTGTTGATCGTCACGATGCCAAAACCATCGAGGACCAAAAGGATCAAGCAGGTCAATAGGAGCGTGGCCACGGTCATGCCCGAGATCGGATTGGAAGAAGATCCGATTTCACCCGTGAGTCGCGATGCTACGGTCACAAATAGGAAACCGAAGACCACGATCATGATGGCTCCGGCGATACCGGTCGCGTTGAAACCTAGACCTAATTGCGGGACCGCCATCAAACCGAAGACCAGGAGGATGCTGCCCCCCAAAACCAACGGGAGAGGGATATCCCGGTTGGTGCGACGCAACCCGGACTCGCGAGCTTGGGCGGAGAACAGATCACGAAAGCTGGTGATGATGGCGCCGAAAATGATCGGCAATGCCTTGAGCATGCTCAAGATACCACCTGCGGCGACAGCACCCGCGCCGATATACAGGATGTAGCTGCCTCGGATCTCGTTGTCGCTCATGTCGCGAATGAGCTTGGTTCCGGGTTCGAGGGGCGTCGTTAATGCATCACCGAAGAAGACGATCATCGGGCTGATCACGAGGTAGGCGAGGACACCCCCTGCAACCATGATGCTGGCGATGCGCGGACCGATGATGTAACCGACGCCTAGAAGCGATGGGGATAACTCCATGCTGATCGTCGCTCCTTTGAGCCCGATCGTTTTCCCTGCCGCCGTTGCCGAATGAAGGGCCGCGGCAGCGACCTCCTTCCACAGATGGAGGGCTTGCATGCAGAACTGGTACAAGAAGCTGAGCCCGAACCCCGTGAAGACCATCGACGCCGTGGCTCCACCTTTTTCACCCGCCAGCAAGACTTCCGCACAAGCCTTGCCTTCAGGGAACGTGAGCTTGCCGTGCTGCTTGACAATGAAGGCTTGGCGAAGAGGGATCATCAGCAGGATCCCGAGCAGACCACCAAAGACACTGACCGTCATCACCCGAACGACATCGATATCGAACCCCAGCAGGAGCAGGGCGGGCATGATCAACCCGACGGCAAAGGCGAGCGACTCCCCCGCCGACCCGGTCGTTTGCACGATGTTGTTTTCTAGGATGGTCGTTTTGCGAAGACCCGTGATCTTGGAAAACGCGCGAAAGAGCGTGATCGACAGAACCGCGACAGGGATCGACGCCGACACGGTCAGTCCAACTTTCAACACCAAGTAAATCGATGACGCACCGAAGACGATGCCCAGCAGTGCGCCGACCACGATCGGAAACCAGGTGAACTCGGGGATATTTTCTTCATCCGCGATGAAGGGTTTAAAGCCTGGTTCCTGTGAATTTTCCATGGTTCGATTACTTGACACCGTGCATGAGTTTATTGATCAGTGGAGCCGCGAAAAAGAAGATCCCGCCGATGATCGCTCCGAGCCACCACAGTTGCGAAAAGACCGTCGCATACTGAGCGAGCGAACTGGCTTGCTCGCCGTGCTCACCACCTCCACCGGAAGCGATCGCTGCGATGACGCCTGCGAAGTAATTGGCCATCGCGGTGGAGAGGAACCAGCCCCCCATCGCCAAGCCCACTTCCTTTGGTTTCGCGAGTTTGGTCACCATCGACAATCCGATAGGCGACAAGCAAAGTTCGGCGACTGTGTGGATCAAGTAGGTGAGCCCGAGGATGGTCCAAGCGATCTTTTCTCCCGGTTGGGTCGCTTGGATGGCCATGACCAAGACCAAAAATCCGAGCCCGCACGAGATCAAAGCGATTGCGAATTTACGAGGAATGGACGGGTTTACATTCCTTTTATCGAGCCATGGCCAAAGAGCCGCAAAGACTGGGGCCAGGGCGATGATGAACAGTGCGTTGAAGCTTTGGAATAACGAAAAGTCAAATGGTGCATCGACATAGTCTTTGGCCAGAAAGTTCAGCGAAGAACCCGCTTGTTCAAAGAGAGCCCAGAACAGAATATTCGCAAAGAACAGAATTAGCATCGCGACGTAACGCTGGCTTTGGATACGGTCGCCACTGTTGATGCCACTGACCACAAAGTAGATGCTCAAGCCGACCATCATGGCCATGAGAACATACCCGAGGATGTCGCTCTTACTCAGCAAAAAGTAATTGATAGGAACGATCGCAAAGGCGCCGAGAAAAACCAGGATCATCGGAATGAATCCTTCTTTGCCTTTGGGGGGTTTGCCAACCTCTCCGAGCATACCCGACATGAATTGAAAAATGATAATCCCCAAAATCATTCCCAGGCCTGCCGCGAGGAATCCATATTGCCGTCCATAGTTCGCCCCAATCCATGTGGCGCAGACGATCGGAGCAAAGAACGCACCTGCGTTGATCCCCATATAAAAGATCGTAAACCCTGAATCGCGACGCGGATCGTTCGGAGTGTAGAGCTTTCCGACCATCGACGAGATATTCGGTTTGAAGAGACCGTTCCCTGCGATCAAGACCGACAAGCCGATTAAAAACGTTTGCAGGTTTTGAAAAAGCAAAATGAACATGCCGATCGCCATCAACAATCCACCGAGCAGGATCGAGCGTTGGTAGCCGAGGATACGGTCGGCGATAAACCCACCAAAGATGCCTGTGGCGTAGACCAAAGATGTAAACCCGCCATACGTCAATGACGCTTCCTTTTTTGCGGCCGCGTCATCGAGTGTGTTGAAGAAGGTTTCGGCAACGTACACCGCGAGGATCGCTCGCATCCCGTAGTAGCAGAATCGCTCCCAAAACTCGGTCGAGAATAGCATCCACAGCGAACTTGGATGCCCCAGGAACTCTCCTGGTGGAGGTGCCACGTGACCTGACGCATCCGTACCCACCTCTGGTTCCGACGGAATGCTACTTGCTTGCTCTGACGATTCATAAGGGTTTTGGCTCATCCAAAGCTCCTCTAGGATTGCAATTGTTGGTGTGGCGGATCGGTGCAAGCAGTCCATCGGTGAACCCGAGTTCGTCCCGAAATCCCGCTGGAATCAGTCGCTTGCCAAATCTAAGACGCGTAATGGTAATCGAAACTGAAACTTGCTGCGCGCAGAACTTAGGTACCCCGTTGGGCCACGGACCGAAATTGCGCAGCTTCTCCATTTTCGCGAGAAGCAACAGTATCCGTACCTGCTGGCGATTTCCGTCTTGCGATCGACTTCGCGGGAACCGTATTGTCTTCTTTGGGACCCCGGTCCGGGGTTTCCCTCCTGTCAGAAATGCTCCCAAAGGACTGAGCCATGAGACCAATGCCAAATACGAACGGAAGCTGCGGCGCACGCAATCAAGGGGTTTCGTCGAAGAAGCGACATACCTTTCGGCTCCTCGTGGCGGGCTCGATGGCAACTCTGGCAGGAGCAACGCTAGGGTGCCAAGGAAACCCGCTGTCCGGAAATCCGCTCGGTGGATGGAACCAAGCCACCCGAGTTCCTCCCCCTTCGCTAGGCACAACCAAAGGGCCTACCAATTACTCGGGAACCGTCGGTCAGCCGTCCATAGGATCCCCTTCAGCAAATCAACCCACCACAAATCAACCTTCTGTGAACCCGAGTAGCGTTAACCCGAGTGGCCTGAATACGGGCAACAAAACCACGCAAAGCAGCTTTCCAAGCAATCCGCTGGTTGACGGCATCGCCGCGGCGGAGAATCAAGTTTTTGGAGTCACCCAAAACGTGACCAACGCGTTGCAGCAATCGAGCAACGCGATCAACAAGTCGACCAATGCGATCAACAGCAGTGTCCAGCAAGCGAGCGCGCGGATCGACCGGCTCGGCCAAGGCGTCGCGCAGGCGAGCGAAGTTTTGACCGCCGCAGTCCAGGACCCTCTTCCCTTGCCTCCGGTTGTCTCCGGCAACACCCCGGCTCCTGTCGTTTCCGCATCGAGCGTCTCGGTTCCATCAAGTGCAGCCACACCGAGTGCAGCCACACCGAGTGCAGCCACACCGAGTTCTGGAAGCCTCAGCGACACGGTTGTCGACCCCAATGCGCAGTGGCGAAAACCAACTCCTCGCTAATTTTCTAGAAATCGTCACTTAGCCGGCGTGTGCCCACACAGCGGCAGGTTCTTGAGAAGTATCGGTCGACATTCCTGAGCCGGGATATTAGACTGTGGCGGAGCATTATTGGCCGCTTGGTGAAATTGGCAGACACGCCAGACTTAGGATCTGGTGCCGCAAGGCGTCGGGGTTCGACTCCCCGAGTGGCCACTGAATATGCCCGCATGGAAAAATTGCCCCTATCGTGCTACAGCACCGCTCCGTCCGTGCTATCGCATCGCTCCCTTTGGGAACAACCTCCCTTCCGCCGAGGCCGTTACTTGTCGTTTGAGGTCATCACCAGCCCAAGCAATCCCCGCGTGAAATGGGCCGCATCGCTGAGGGATGCGCGCGACCGCAAGCGTGAAGGATGCATCGTGATCGATGGTGCATCGAACATCGAGCATGCGGTTGCGGGCGGGATTGAATGCGCGGAATTGTTCCTTGCAGAGCGGCTCGAATTGTTCCTTGCAGAGCCCGGCAGTGCAGCAGAGCCCGGCAGTGCAGCAGATTCAGGCAGTGCATCGCAGCAACGCCATCAAGAGGCCTCGAATGCGTACGAATGGCGCAAGCGATTCCCGGGGCTAAAGGTCACGTTGCTCGGCCCGCAAGCGATGTCCAAACTACAGTATGGCGACAGGGACTTGGGTGAAATCGCGGTCGCGAAGATGCCTGATACCAGCATCGAAACCCTGAACGAACGAATTGCAGGTCGCTCATCGGTGACAGTCCCCGAAGCTCCGCAACTGTTTCTCGTGTTGGACCGGATGGAAAAACCAGGGAATTTAGGCGCGATCCTGCGCACGGCGGATGCAGCCGGCGCTACCGCGGTTTTGATGAGCGATCCGATCTGCGAAATCTGGAATCCGAACGCGATCCGTTCGAGTTTGGGGGCGATATTCCGAGTGCCCATCGGAGTCGGTACGGAATCGGGAGTCCGAAAATGGCTGGATGGCCGAGGGGTGGCACTATTCGCTGCCAGGGCCGATGGCGGGACCGATTACTCCACGGTCCCGTACCCAAGTCGAACCGCGGTTGTGGTTGGGAGCGAAGCATTGGGTCTAGAGAATCGCTGGTCAAACCAGGGTGTAACGTCCGTCCATATTCCCATGGGAGGGGTCATCGATTCCCTCAATGCATCGGTGAGTGGCTCGATCTTAGTCTTTGAAGTTATCCGGCAGTGGCGAAACTCCGCAAACGCGCGAGAGCGCACCAACAATCCTTGAGGCCATGGCAGGTCTTTGCTACCTTGGGTGCTGACCTAACCATGTACCGAGCCTAATCTCTCTTCCAGTTGAACTTCTCGCATGATCACCCGCAAACCTATCTTCCCGAATGTCATCGAATTGAACGTTCAAGCCGGTCACTTGATTGGTTGCAACGTCTATTTGATCTACGATGCAGATGAGTGGGTGCTGCTCGACATCGGCTATGAAGACACCGTCGAGGAAGTGATCGATTTGATCCGCGATTTGGATTTCCCCCTTTCCAAGTGCAAATCACTGATTGCGACCCATGCAGACGTGGATCACAGCCAAGGCTTTGCGAAAGCGAAACAGATTCTCAAGACCACTGTGACCGCTCACCCTCGAGCCGCGCAGTTGCTCGAGACCGGGGATCGCTTGCAGACATTCGCTGAAATCGACGCGCAAGGGATCTCCGAAGCGATGCCTCCTGTGCAGGTCGAGCACAAGCTCAACGAAGGAAGCGTCATCGAAATCGGCAGCTTGAAGCTTGAGGTGTGGTCGACCCCGGGACATGCGGACAGCCAGCTCGCGTTCCGATTGAACAACTTGCTCTTTAGCGGCGATAACATCTATCGGGACGGTGGCGTAGGGGCCATCGATGCGCACCATGGCAGCGACATTCCATCGTTCATTCGCTCCCTCGAGCGGATCCGCGATTCGGAAATCGAATGGCTGCTCCCCAGCCACGGCCCTTACTTCCGCAAAGATCCTAAAATGATCGACCGAGTTCTAGAGCGACTGCGCGGTTACTTGCACTTGTCCGACTTTGGAACCTGCGCCATCGACTGGCCACTGATGAAGCAATGGGAGCAAGAAATTGCCGAGGGTCGATTGCCCGAGTGATGACGATCTACCCGAGTGATGACGATCTACCCGAGTGATGACGATCTACCCGAGTGATGACGACCCGCCCGAGCGATGACTAGCGATGAGCAACGACTCCTCTCCAAATCGATCCTTCCCCGATCCCAAGTCACGTTTTGACAGCGGTTCGAAGTCGCGTTCGAGCCCATCCGTGGGCAGCACACCCGATCATGCTCTAGGGGAAACACTTGGAGTTGCAAACTCGCGGCGAGTGCGCCCGCAGTCTCAATGGGAGCAACTTCTCTCCAATCGCAAGTGGATTTTATTGCTCCTGTTTTGCGTAACCGGTTTTTTGGGACTACCGGTACTGTGGCTGAGCTATGCATTCACGACGACAGAGAAAATCGTCTGGTCGATCGTTAACATCGCATACACGCTGATGCTGATAGGAGCATGCGCAGGCGTCATCTATTGGTGTTACTTGCGATTTCAAAACGCCGGCTTGATTTGACAGCGTCACGCCGCGTATGCGATCCGTGCCGAGAGTTCTTGCTGCGCCAAATCGATCACCGACTCATCGATCTGCTGAAGGTCCTGAGCGTAGCCGATCATCATCGCCATGTCGCACAACCGATTGATGCGGCGGGGGATCCCAGCCGCATGGAGTTGGATCGCTTCGAGGGCTCGCTCGGAGAAAGGGGTCGGACGATTGCTGCCCGCCGTACGAAGCCGATGTTCGATGTACGCCACGGTGGAATCCAGATTGAAACGTTCCAATACACACCGTACCGCAATACGATCTTCGAGTTCGGGGTGACGTGCCAAATGCCCGACGATGGGGATGTTTCCGACTAGGCAGAGCGACCATGCCGATTCCGAAGCGGACTGTTCGGAAGCCAGATTCAGCAGCATTCGAACCGCGGCTAGCGAACCGGTCGACTCCAAGAGATGGGCTTCCTCAATCACCAGCAATGCGTGATAGCCATCGCTGAGGTTGTGCCTTAAGAATCGCTCGATCGCTTCGATGGAGGTACCGACGTCCAATCTCGCGTCTCCCGGCTCGTGCGGAGCCGTTTGTCGGGCGATGTATCGAACCAGTTGGTCCGCAGGCATGGCCGGGTATGGCACACGGAGGACTGGGGAAATCGATTCCGGCAATTGCGCGATGGCAGCTTCGACCAACATCGACTTACCCATGCCCGAATCACCGCAGAGCAGCGCCGCGGATCTTCGTGTTTCAATCGAATAAATCAGCTTGAGCAAAGCCGCTTGATGCGATTCCGATGGGTAATAAAACTCCGAATCGAACCGATTGTCGAAAGGGAAGGCGTTGAGATTCCAGTGCGATTCGTACATTCTGTCTATCCGTCCTAAGCTCGGAAGTTTTCCACCAGTCCTATCGAACCCAATCCCATCGTTTGCAGAATACTGATCGCGGAATCAATTTTCTCTTTGATACTCAGCTCCGAATCGACAACCACCACTGCAGCGTCCACGGCGGAATCCGAAGAAACACCGGCCAAGTCGCGTTGGTCCAAATTCAATCGGCTTGAATCGAGAATGACGAGATCAAATGCGGTGGAGATGCGGCGAATCAATTTCGAGATGCGAAGTAGATTCACGTGCACTTGTTCCTGGGACAGAGTGCTCGTCAGTGGAAATAGCGTCACGTTGTCGGAGACAGAGTGAACGGCGATCTCTTCGAGCGGTACGGCTTCGAACAAGCAGCTTTGCCAGCCCAATTGAACGTCCAGTCGCAATTGATCGACAAGGCTCGGAGTGAATGCGTCCGCGTCGACCAAAGCAACTTTGAGACCTGCTGCTGCGGTAGATCGGGCCATGTGCATCGCAACCGTGCTGCGACCCACCCCACGTTCTCCGCTGGTGACCGCCATTACCTTCAGACCAGACGCGTTGGCTTGTGCCAAGTGATATCCGATCTCGCGGAAACTATTTGGGTTCGACCGCTCCAAATGCATGAGAACTTCAGGCCAGAAGAATGTATCGACTTCCCAACTCGCCGCGAACGCGACGGGGAGCGGTAAACTCTGTAACTGTTGCCGATCGACTGTTTTGGAGGTCGTTGCCGTGTTCCGATGACTCTCTCGTGTGGCTTCTCTCGCCACGGGTTCGGATTGCGTATGAACCGGAAAGGGCTGCGGTGTTACCGTGAACTCTTGAACGGATTTAATCTCCTCTGGAACCATCCAGTGCGGCACGCTCGAGCCGCGGGCAATTGGTGCGTCTATACGCGTTTGTTGCGAAGGATGAGCCGGAGTGACCTCTCGGTGATTGCGTACGTCAGCGGTACCGAAATCATCCACCGATGTTGGCGAT
>CAIYZV010000136.1 GCA_903930765.1 uncultured Pirellula sp. | reverse complement strand
CAGCCGATAGCAGCCGTCGAGTACGAGTACCGCTGCGCTGAGTACGAGTACGAGTACGATGGGGGAGGAAATCCGCTGCGTTGCTTGGCTGTGATTCGTACTCAGTCCGCTTCTGCGGACGGTACTCGTACTCGTACTCGTTGCTCGCTGCTCTTTCGATTCCTCGATGACGATCAGCGCCGTAATCACGATGGGCGATTTTTGGCAATTCGCTATTGCAGGGTGCTAAGATACGCGAACAGATCGGCGACTTCTTGGGGGGATTTATCGTCGAGCAAACCGATAGGCATTAGGGATTCGGTCGAGTACGCTTTTTCGGTGATGGTGTCTTGGTTGATTCGCAAAATCGATCCATCGGCAGCTTGAAGGGTTACTCCATCGGCCGCGTTGTAGATCACCATTCCGGTCAGGATTTCATCATCGACCGTTAATACTCGCACCGCACGGTACCGATCGGAAACATCGCGGCTGGGTTCATAGATCGCTTTGGCCAGATCCTCGCGAGAGAATCGCTTGGCGACACCGACCAAACTCGGGCCGAGCGAGCTTTGTCCACCGTGGCATAATCCGCATTTGGTTTGATAGAGGGATTTTCCGTTGGCCGCATTTCCAACCAAATTTTGGATCGACTGAAGGGCGGTGTTGGTATCGACACGGTTGGCGGGTGGAATAAGTTCGTTGCACTGCTGCTCGGTGAGATTCGAGCGATAGTACTGGTCCCAATCGGTCCATTTTTCACTAGCTGGTGGGGATGGCTTCTGGGTTTGAGCAGCGAGCGATCGGGCTCGTTTTAACACTGCGGGTCGCGGCAACAAAACATTGGTGTTGAGGCTCGCCGAGACAAGTTTGGCCATGGTGCCTAGTTCTCTCTGAGGGTCCAGCAAATCCATGCTGGCGATCCCTTTCCAGGCGGCGGGCCAGAGGGTTCGATCGGACGATTCCACGGCGCTGAGGTAAATGTCATAATCCGACTCCTTCGGTTCCGAGGAGAGGATGTCCAAGCAGGTGCCTCGCAGCGATTCTTCGGATGTTGCTTGTTGCAGCAAGGTGCGGAATCCGTCATCGATGGAACCGGTCAATGCGTACTTCACGATTGGGACCGACCACTGCTGGACCGGTGTGTTCCTTAATTGCTCACGGATCTTTTGCTTGATGGATGCTTGGATGTCGTTCGAAAAGGAGCTAACTAGCACGAGGTCTTCGCTGGAAGATGGAGGAGGGAGTGCGGCGTAAGCCTCGCCGAACTTCGCATCGCGGCTTGAGAGGGACTGGACCAGCTGCTTCAATCGGGTCGGCCATTGGTTGTCGGTGTAGAGCCCGCGCGATTTGACCTTGCCGATGATATTGGCGATTCCCGATGCGGTCATCGCCGACTCCTCGGGTGTTCGAGGTGCGGTGCATTGAGCAATGCAGCAAAGCGCATGGAGGTCGGAGCTTGGATGGGATTCCGGCTGGATCTGTTTGAGGAGGTAAGCGACACACTCCTTTTCCGATGGCTCCAGAATCGCCATGGTGCGCATCGCCTCCGCATGCAGGATGACTTGACCGTTGCTCTCGGCGGTTTCTGCGAAGTGGAGCGCCCATCGCGCCCAGCTGTTTCGAGTGGAGTCTTGCATCTTTGCGGTATGGATCCCGCGGTACCCATCGAGCACATCGGCAGGAACATCAGACTGCAACGGCAATGTCCATCGGCGATCACCGAGGGCAGCTTGCATGACCGTCAACAGTTCCAGTGGGTCGCGGGACGAGGTGCTGTTGCGATAGTTGGTCAAGATTGAGCTGAGCGTTTCAAAAATACCGGTATCGACGTTGTTCTTTGCGGGACCGAAGAGGAGTTTTCCGATTTGGGCATCGAGTTTGTTGGCGTTATTGTTTTTGGGAGAGGGGGGAATGGGTGTCCGGCTGAGGGCCCAAAGCCACGATCGGCGAAGCGCATTCCCGGCGAGTGAATCCTCGACAGGAAAACTGTTCGTGTCGGAGCATGGCAAGCGTTTCAGGCCAACGGTTTCCCATTGGAGCCGTTCATCGGAGGGTCCGAGATGCGACTCCCAGCGAGTTCGCTCCGAGGAAGTTGTTGCAGCGGGAGAGCTCGTTCCAGCAGGCGAGGTTGGAGACGTAGACAACCGAATCGCCCGTTGGAGTTTTTGCTCCTCGGGTGCGGGGAGTGGCGAACGTTGAGCCAACCACCACGCGGCCGCACGTGTTGCGGGAGAATCGGAGGTTGTCGCGCGAGCGATCGCGTCGGCGGTTACTTTGGCGTTGACCCGCGTGAGGATTTGCGCTGCGCGCAATTTGGCTTTGGCGATTCGATAGTCGGGTGCAGAGATCGGAAGCTGGCCTGAGAGAACCCGATTGAGTTGTTCGAGTAAGGCCGGGGTAATCATCGGGCGCCATTTGGATTCGGACCAGGAATCCCAAGGGCAGTCGGCGCTCAGCACGCGCTGCAATTGCTCTGCCGCGTTTTGCGTCAATGCGTTGGAAGCGACAGCAGCATCAAACCAAGAGCCAATTGCAGCTTCAGTGGTTTCCTGCTGCGTGCTGGTCACACGATAGATCGCGCCGGTTGTTCCGCGACCTCCGACCGAGATCAGCAAGCTACCGTCGGGATCGACACAGATATCTGTCGGTGCGAAGCCTGCGTTGCCACTCGGTTGCATGAAGATCTCTGAGGGGACTTTGCCAGCGATCCGCTGGGACTCATCCAGGTTCTCCGAAGGATGGAT
>CAIYZV010000135.1 GCA_903930765.1 uncultured Pirellula sp. | reverse complement strand
GCATGTGCTGACCTGCCAACCGCTGCGGCGCAGCACATCGCGAAGTGACGATCGGGAATAGCGTCGATAGTGACCCGCCTCTTTGTCCATGCACCCGTAAAGTCGATTGTGTGCGGGGACGATGATTCCCAGTTTCGCATTGGGGGCAACCGTATCATGGATTGCTCTCAACGCGCGATGATCCTCAGAAATATGCTCGAGGACATTGAAGCAGACGACGCTGTCGGCCAGGAATGATTGGAGGGGGACCATGGTTATCGGATCTTCGAGATTGCAATGGGCCACCGACAAGCGTTGCATGAGTTCCGCAGGTTCCTGGAGCACGCTTTCGCGAAGCGAGACTAAGCACGCGTCGTCGATATCCGTTCCCAGGACAAAGCGATCTTGTCGGAGCAGATATCGGGCTGTTTGACCGTTGCCAACCCCGATCTCCCACACGCGATTTCCCAAGGCCGCGGAGACTTGCTTCAGCAGGTAGGCAGGGTACGCTTCCATCTTCGCCATGGCTGGGCTCATCGTCGATTGTCCGCGCGGCGAGTTCAGCATTTACTCGCGGCCCAATCGATTTACTGGGAATCGCTCGGATTTGGTTGGCTGTAAGGCCACGGCGAGGAAGCCCATGCCGAGAATCACACCGGAGGTGCACAGCGCCACCCATCCCGCGAGTCCCAAGGTGGGTGAGTTGAGCATCATCCCCATCGGCAGCGACAGTAACCCCAAAGCAATAAACGGCATAGCTAGCAACAGGAAGGCCTTGATCGGATTGCAACGCAGGATGGCTTCCATGATGATCTGGAGCGCCCGCAGTGAATCTCGAACGTGATGCACCTTCGATTTCCCGTGCCTCTTGTGGTACTCGATCGGAACGTATGCAATCAGAAGATCATTGAGCAAGTAGGAGAGGGTGGAGGTGGTTGTGAATGAAAACCCGGAGTTGATGAGGGGGAAGAAGGGCATGATTTGGTTCTTCCGAAACACTCGCAGCCCGGAATTGATGTCAGGTATTCTCTGGCCGGTGGCGTATTCGGAAAGGTATCGGAAAACCACGCGTCCCACACGCTTCACGAGCCCTCCACTGTAGAATTTGCCACTCCGTGCTCCAACGACCATGTCAAAGCTACCCAGGAGTTTCAGTAGGTCGGGGATGCGTTCGATGGGGTACGTTCCATCGGCGTCGGTGATCACGATCCTATTATGGCTCGCTGCCGCAATGCCTGTTTTGAGGGAACGGCCATACCCGCAGTTCTGAGGGTGAACGAGAACTTTGTCCGCTGCCCCTCGTGCCTCCTGCTCCGTACGGTCGGTCGCACCATCGACGACCACCACGATCTCATGCTCAATCGAGCATTTTTCGAGGCATGCTCGAATGCTCGCAATGACACCTGCCAACGCGTTTTCTTCGTTGTAGGCAGGAATGACGACCGAGACTTTTTCCTCGGGGGGTGTCGGCAGCATGATCGCGATGAAAAAAAGGATGGACAGAATACGGCTCTGCAGACCCCGCAATAGGCCATCCAACCGGCGGGCCATTCAACGATTCCTTGAATTGTACCACGGAAATGGCCACCTTCCTCGCTTTTGCGTCCGGCCCATCCGAGTAGGTTCATGAATTTTGGAACAGGAAAGGCCCACGCCGGGCATTTCGCTTGCCCAAGTGCTACAATCGGCCCAAACGCCTGATGAGGCGATATCCAAACTTTTTGAGGTATGAAGGGTTTTAAAAAATGTTTGTTCGCTGTTTCTCCCTCTTGGTTGTTCTCTCCTGGTTGGTCGCCCCCGCGTTTGCTCAGACTCTGACTTTGAACAAAGAAAAGTCGAAGATCGATTTCGTCGGCAAGAAGCCGGATGGTGCGCACAAGGGTGGGTTCAAGGAGTTCAAGACCGAAGCTAAAGCCGATATGGATGCTCCTGAGAAGAGTGCCTTGAAATTGGAAATCGATACCACAAGTCTTTGGTCGGATGATGCGAAGTTGACGGAGCATCTCAAGAACCCAGACTTCTTCGATGTTCGCAAATACCCAAAGATCACTTTTGAATCCACCAAGATTGAAGTCAACGGCGACGAGACCGCCACGCTCATTGGCAAGCTGACCATGCTCGACAAGACGGCCGAGGTCAAAGTACCATGCAAAACCAGCTTGAGCGATTCCGGCATTGTTCTGACCGCCGAGTTCAAACTGGATCGTACCAAGTGGGGAATGTCCTACGGCAAAGGTAAGATCAACGACGAAGTCGATATCACCGCCAATCTGCATTTCAACCGCTAGTGCTTTGGTCGAACCCAAAGCAACCGATAGCTGGTCTCTACGACGCGTCTACAGGGAATGGTTCCTGTAGACGCTTTTTTGTTGGCCCTGTAGACGTGGTACTCGTTACGACGAGGGGCGATTTGGCGGAAAGATGGGCGTCGATACAAACCGGTGAGAGAAGCTCGTTCTGAAGATCGTGCTCGCGCTCAGCGAAACGGTGAAAGTGCTCGTAATCGAATCGAGGCAATCATGACAGAACACTTCTTCGCCCACGATAGCGATGCAGACGACGGCCTCGCTGATCGCCAGCGATAGCCGGAACTAGTGGATATGCATTCGCCGTAATTGGACGAGCCCTTCGAGCATGGAGCGCTGCACCCCGTGCGCGTCGATCAATCCTGAATTTGGAAAGGCGTGAGGTGCGCGATCGGATAGTTGGTTCCAGATGATTCCGTGCACATTGTTCTTTGCGAGAAGCATGCGAACCACCTCGAGCCCGTTCGCCGACATCTGGGAGGTCCTGACGGAATCTTTGGATGCCTCATCGATGGACGACCCGGAGGAGGGTTCACCGAGCGACCCTGCTCGCTGGTATTTCCAGCTAGAGACGACATTGCTTTTCGCCATTGCCAACGCATCGTTGGCTACGCCGCATGGAGTTGTTACGGTGACCAGCAGCGGTAGGCCCAGGATGTTCCAGTGATCGACGAGGTCGGAGATATCCACAAGATCCCTTGGCAAGGAGCCGGTTGGCCAGAAGTTCAAATTCAATTCCAATCCGAGTCCTGAGAGTCCTAGATCAGCTCGCACGAGCGCGTCCGCAAAGTGGAGCGGGCTGATGCCATCGGGTTTCGCGGAGAGGTACTCGGCCCATGGGGCATCGATGCTCAAGATGACGGGTGTTTTCGGATCGCTGCGACGGACAGCTTGGATGACACCCACCGCCAGTTGGAGCACTTGCTCGTCGTTCAACCCTAATGGGTTTGGAGCGTTTAGGCCCGATGCAGTGTTCCATAAATGGATGCGTCCACGATAACGATCGACGAGTTTTGTCGCATGCTCCACCGCGGATCGATAGAGCGAGTCGAAGTCGTTGAACAGGTAAAACCATTTTGGGATCGCGTGCGATTGGAGATTTAGGAATGGGCCACCGAACACTCGAAGTCCATGGTTGCGGGCCCATTCGATCTGCTCGTCGATGATCGAGACCGCTTCGTCGAATCGCGTCGCTTCGATATCCCCAAGCTCCATTGAGACATTCAGCGTGTTCATGGCTGGCAACGCGAGTTCCGCTCCTGGTTTCCAGGTCGGCTCGGGGGTCACGCGGACTCCTAGCAACGCGCTGAACTGTTTCTCTTGTTGGTGCCGAGCCTGAAGCGATTGCGAAACGAAAGCGCGTGTTAACGGGCGAGACGCCCCGATGGATTTATCGATCGAACGCTGGGCCAGCACGCACATTTCCTCGGGCGAGTCTGTGCTCGTCGCAGCTTGGATGAATAGTTCCATCGCTTCTTCGATCAACTCCGCATAGGCGTTGGGTAGTTTTAGTCCTACCCTCTGCCAATCGAGCCCTCGGCCGCGCACCCGATGCAAGCTTCCGCGTGCCAATTCGAGTTGCAACCAATAAGGTCGATCGATGCACCGAAGCGAACCCGTGGTCAATACGATCGGACCATAATCTTCGGTCGGCCAAACAATCGATAGTTTGCCCGATTCATTCACGGTGCGTTCGATGTTCAAGCAATCATCGACAAGTCGGTTGCGGCAGGCCCACGGGACTCCTTCCAAGCCTGAAATGAATGCCGTGCTCCAAATCTGGGGGTCGTACTCTGTCGCGTTCGGAACTCGAAATCGCATTAGACCCATCGAAACACACCCATTCGCTTGAAACTCTTCCGAACTCAAGCGAGAGAGTGTACTCGATTCAAGGCTCACGTTCAATTTCAGTCCATCGCCGAATATGCTTTTGACCATTGATTCGATGTTTACCGACCGTTTTCAGAGGTTGTCGATCGAATCCATTTCCGTTGCTATCCTAATACCCTTAGAACAGGAAACGGCTTACGCCATGTCAATCGAGCACGAGGGCGAGTACAACCTGCGGATGGGCAGGGATATCAAGTCAATGATTTCAGTTGCTCGCTTCCCGAGGATCCCGAAAACTAACTTGTTCACGTTCAACGACCATCCCTCACACCTCCGAGCCAGATATGGAAAATCGAAGTCTAAGCTTTAGCGATTTGCGGCAAGTCATGCCGGAAGTTTATCGATTGCGGGACCATGGGTATACACAAACAGGCTCATGGGATTTGGTGCAGACGTGTGATCATCTTGCGGACTGGATGAGTTTTCCCATCGATGGTTTCCCAAAATCGCCATGGTTTATTGGGTGGATGTTCCCTTTGCTGCGGTTGACGGTTGGTAAATCCGCGTTGAAAAAGATTCTCGCGACCGGGGAGATGGGTCGAGGAACGCCAACGATGCCGGAAACCGTTTACAAGGCTGGTGGAAATCCGGAAAAGGCAATCGAGCGACTGGCGAAGAGTCTAGAGCGTTTGTCGGGCGCCAAAAGTCCGATCCACCCCTCCCCGATTTTTGGGGTGATGACCAAGGAGCAGTTGGTCCGATTGCAGCTAATCCACTGCGCCCACCACTTGGGATTTTTAATCCCGAAGAGATAGCCTTCGGAGATTTGGGTCGTCGCGGGTGGAATGGCGACAGACGCATCGCTCCGGTCGCCCATAGCAACCTGCCGCGAGGAAAAAAGCCAAATATCGGCTTGGCAGCTAAGGTGTCTTTTTAGCTACTGTGACTTTACAGGTACTGTGACTTTACAGGTACTGTGACTTTACAGGTACTGTGAAGGCAAAAGCTTCACAGCATTGGATGCCCGCCGCTACCGCTGAGCCAGAAATCAGTCGCCGCGCAATTTGAGATTGAGGCCGGTCAATTTTTCTCGAACCTCGGTGAGACTCGTCACGCCGAAGTTCTTGCATTCGAGCAAATCGTCGCCAGTCTTACGGATCAACTCACCGATCGTGTTGAGTTGCAATCGGACCATGCATTTGCGTGCACGGACCGAGAGGTTCAATTCGGAGATCGGTCGATCGAGCAGCATTTGTTGATCCGGGGTCATGCCACTGACGTCGAGCGGAGGATCCACTTCTCGTTTTTCGTGGGAAAACTGGCCGAGTCCCAAGCCTCGGGCGGTTAGCATTTCCTTGATCTCGACAAGGGATGTTTCGCCGAAGTTTTTGCTGGACAGCAAGGTTTGTTCGGAGACGCGGGTCAGATCTCCAAGGGTTCGGATGCCCATCTTTTGAAGGCAGTTTCGGGAGCGAACCGAAAGTTCAAAATCGGTGACCGGAACGTTGAGGAGTTGAGCCAATCGCTCGTTCTTCTTTTGCGAGTCTTCATCGTAGAGGACGTTGCCGCCTGCAGCGGCGTCCTTGAGATAGAGATTCGCGATTCGATGATCGGGAGACGTTTCGAGCACCCGGCGATAGCAAGCTTGGGCGCGTGCGAAGTCATTGCGATCTTCGTACATGAGGCCCAAGTTGATCAGAGTTCCGGTGTGGGATGGGATCAGACCGGCGCCTCTCTGATACAGTTCAAACGCGTGTTGGTCGCTCCCCATGCGATCGTACTCGACAGCCAGCCCGAACAAAGCGCCTGCGTGGCGTGGGTTGTTTTGAAGGGCGCGCTGGTAGAGGGCGATGACTTCTGGAAGATTCCCACCGATTGCAGCGAGCGTTGCGGCGCGTTGGTACGGATACTCAGAGTGCTGTTCGACCGGCCCGAAGATGTTGTCAAGGATCTTGAGGGCTTCTTCCTTGCGGCCGATGTATCGGAAAATTTCGGCGCGGGACAGTTGGCACCATTCAGGAGTGTATCCTGATTTTTCTGCAGCGTCGTAATACCCCAACGCTCGGTCGTACTCCTCGAGTTGGAAGCAAACCTTGCCGAGGTAATACTGAGCCAGCGCGCCGCCGTCGCTTTGGCGAAGAGTGGCGTCTGCGTCCCTGAATTTGCCCAGCAGGTATTGGCAAACCCCGAGACGGGTCATGGTTGCCGGTGAGAGGTTCTGCGATTGT
>CAIYZV010000134.1 GCA_903930765.1 uncultured Pirellula sp. | reverse complement strand
TAGGAGTTCCATCCAAGTCTTTTTATCGCCTTTTGAACTCTCCAGAAACATTGGGGAAAACATCAAAAAGTTCGGTTCCTGTCCTGTCCGCAGGACCGCTCTACTCACTACTTTCAACTCTCTTGGCTGTTCGGGTTTTTCGCATCACTATCCAGTTCCTTTGGAGTTCTGTAGCGCCCATGCTGGCTCGGTGCATGGCGGAATGCGGCGCTAGCATTTCGCGTCGCGCACCAAAAATTGAGTCGTTTTTCGAGTCGCGCGAGTCGTTAAAACACTGGGGTTTCGCATGTGCCGGTTCCGCCCCGATCCACGCCGATAGAGGGTGTAGGATTCGAACTATCTGACTAATGTTCTGAAATGCGGGTGTGGTGAGACTAGACTGAAACAGCCTATCACTTCACAAAATTTTTGATCCGCTCGCAAGTGCATGATATCATTCAGCTTCGGATCGAGGCTATCTTGCGTGATAGGCTGCATTGGTGCGATCTACAGAGTTTAGGCTGATCCGTGTAAAAACAAGTTCGTCGAGAGGAGCATTTTGCTTGTGCGAAGAATCGTGATTGCCGCACTAACCGCGGTGCTGGTCCTTGCGTCGTTTGTCGCCGTTCGGCAATGGCGCGAGTCTTCCGCAAGTCATAACTGTGCTTATAACCTTCGTTCATTGGGCCTTGCACTTGCGAACTACGAATCAACCTACAAATGCTATCCCTGCCCAACTATAAACGATGTGAGCTGGCGTATTAACATCATGCCATTTGTGATGTCTTCTCCATTGCATGTCGAATACAGGTATGACGAGCCTTGGAACAGTCAATCCAATTTGGAACTTCATAGGCGACCACTTCGAACCCGAGACGGGGATAGGTTTGTTTTTGGCGTTCCCCAAGATTTTCATTGTGCGTTCTCGTGTGTGAACGAGACTGACGCATCATTCTTGCTACTTGTTGGGACAAACGCGTTTGGAAACACTAATGGTCAACGGAGACTCGCCGAGTTTACGGATGGGGCGGACAACACCATCATCGCTGGTGAGTGCATTTCTGAAGTAGTACACTGGCTAGAACCAAAGGACATGGATTTTTCGACCATGTCGTTTAAGATCAATGATTCAAGCAAAACGAGCATTTCTAGTCGTCACAAAAACGGACCTGCTGTTCTCTTTGCTGACTGTTCGGTGTATCGCATATCTCCGACGACGCCGGAAGACAGCGTGCGCGCACTGATTACGATTAATGGTGGCGAATCGGTAACACGACAATCGCTTGTTGACGCTGGCTATCTGCTGAATCCCTAAAGCATATCGACGAACAAAACCATGCACCGAAGTTGCGGATCGGGCGTTTACTGATGGTTGCCTCACTGGCCGCAACTCGGTGATGGTGGTCGTTCGGCCACCGGAGGCGCGTGGATGGATGAAGACCCGGTAGCGATCTTGGAACGATTGTTGAGCCAGGAGCCAGGGGCGCGGAAGACACACTACCTCAAGGCGTCCCGCGACTTCTTCGACGCTGACTGGACATATGACGAAGTGCAGGCCATCGAAGCCGATTTCGCGCGGGATCTTCGGGCAGTAGCTGCCCAAGTCGAAGCGGTGTGGGGGCCGCCCGTTTTCATGGGTCATCGCGACGACTCGGAATTCCCTGAGTTTTACACGGTCGAGGAACTGTGCTACTGGCGGCGCGGCGATCTCTTGGCGATGATCTGGTGGGAGCACCAGGACAAAGAGGTTCCGGTGCTTCTGGCACTCGCAGTACTCACGCCGGAGAATGTCACCGGCGAGTAAAGGCTGGCCGAACCAATTCGTGCACCGGAGCCGCGATCCGGTCCTGGAAAAATGGATGCGTCATCCGGCGCGGCCCGGTGACGATGGTCGTTATCGCTTTCAACTCCTGACGACATACCTGATGGTCGAATCAAGCGTCAACTTTACACTCGCTGACCCAAGTCGCTTCGGGATGCTGCAGCGGGTGTTTCACGCACTCCGGGATGCAAAGAACGATGGCGCAATCGACGCTGATGACGAATCGTGGCGATCGTATTTC
>CAIYZV010000133.1 GCA_903930765.1 uncultured Pirellula sp. | reverse complement strand
TAACAAGAGTCCGGTGAGTACGGCGGTGGTCAAGATTCCTATCCAACCGATGATCAGCACGAACGATACCGACAGCCCACGATCCGCGGTGGGGGCTTGGAACTCTCCGACCACCGTTCCTGGAACCATGATGCATGGAATGGAGATGAGCATGTCGGGACTGCTTTGAGCTGCGACGTTTTCGATGGGACGAAAGTCACATTCAGGAAGAAGATCCTCGACCGCGCGGTTCATTGCGCGGCGCAGCGCGACCCAATCGACCACCCAGCCTTCGAATTGCGTTGGCACGGAGCTGTTTTGGCGAACCAGCAGCAAATTTCCTTGATGCCATACCGGGGTGAACGGTTGCGGTACATCGGCAGGTGGGATCAGAGCGTTGTTGCCCATCAGCAACCGATTGCCTCGATCGTAATTCTGAACGCGTTGACTGAACTCGTTCGCAGCGAGTAAACGGTTTTGCTGGTTGCTAAAACCATCGAGCTTGGCCGTCGCATCGGCCACAAGCGTGGAGGAATCCGCGGGCAGGTTCGATCGAAACCGACGGAACTCTCGCATCTTGTTGAGCACAATCGTTGGTTCCACCCAATCGCCCTCGAGCTGGACTGGCTCATTGGCAGGCAATTCCCATCGGAAGGAACTCCGATGAGGGATCGCTGAAAGGACCGTTTCCGTCTCGGTTGGCGAGCCCGCTGTGTTCGACTGCGGCACTGCCTTCTGGTTGTTTTCCAACAGGTTGTTTGGTTTGTCCTCCGACAATGGAATAGGGGAAAGGGCTTCTTGCGCGATGAGTGGGGTCAAGAGAGTATCGAGTCTCCAGAGACTGAGCCGCAGACCTTCCTCGATGGCCGCAGCGTGGCGGGCTTCGCGTTCCGCTTGATCCAAACGAATGACGGATCTGCCTAGCCATAGGACGGCAGCAAAGGCGAGGCTCCAAAGGGCGGCAAAGGCGATCCATAACCATAACCGTCGCAGGTAGGCTCGCTTCATGGGTTCTCACCCATCGGAGATGCTTCCTTCGGATGCGACTGAAACATGTACCCTTTTCCACGAACGGTCAGTAAGATCGATGGTTCGCTGCTGGTGTCTCCCAGTTTTTCGCGCAAGCGAGCAATATGCATATCGATGGTGCGTGTGCTGAATCCATTAGGTGTCAATCGCCAAACATTTTGTAGAATTTCGTCGCGCGAGATCGCTCGGCCGCGATGCTGCACGAGGTACTGCAATAGCTCCGCTTCACGCTCGGAGAGAGAATCGCGGCGCTGGTCCTCGCAGTGGATCTCACGCCGCTCAAAATCGATTTGACCACCGCAATAAGCAATCGAAGAAATGACTTGCGGCCTCTGTGGGGAGCGACGCAGAACGGCTTCGATGCGAGCCAGCAGTTCCTTAATACTGAACGGTTTGACGACATAGTCATCGGCACCTTCGCGGAGGCCGTCGACCCGATCGGTTTCACTGCCACACGCCGTGACAATGATCACCGGTATGGTCGAGTGAGCGCGGCGTATCTGCCGAAGCACTTTCCAGCCATCACCTCTTGGAAGGACGAGATCCAAGAGGACTAAGTTAGGATTCCCTTGCTGCGCTTTTGCCCAACCCTCTTCCGCGCGATCGGTTTGGTCCACCTCGTAACCCGAGATGGTTAGCGCATCGACAACCGCGCGCCGAATCGCGGCATCATCTTCAATCACCAAGATTCGTTTGCGGTCCAACATGGCACCCAAGGAATAGTCGATATCTTTTGTCGGACGGTTCAACTGGTTAGCTGGACCACAAAAACCGTTAGTTGGATGGTACAAACCGCTCAAAGCGATACTCCAAATCATACTCAACTCCCGGATCCAGCGTCAGGTTCCATTCGATGGTGCCGCTTCGTTCGAGCAGTCGGAGTTTCTCGGAATCCACTGTAAGCACGCCATTCTCGCTCGCAAAAATCGGCTTGCCGAAGACGCTTTTTCGGATCCGGATTTGGACCGGTGATCGCTCGTAACTTTTGATCTTTAGATGCCCACCGACCGTCACCAAATCGAAAAATTGATTCGGCTGCGGCTCATGGGACTTGAGCTTGCGATCCACTTCCGATTCCGTGATCTGCTTGGCAATATTGATCGCGGTAGTGACAGTCAGCTCCCCTCGCCCATTGACCGGTGTGTATTTCAGCACATCTTCGCTCAAGGGTTGGGACCCGAAAAGGGCCAAGCAAGGACCGGTGGTCCACGGTGTGGTCGTATTGTTGAAAAGAGACAATCGGTGTTCGATATCGCTCCCTGTGTTCCACTGGTAGGTGTGGCTGTAATGGATCTTTTTCGTCATCAAAGTAACCACCGCGCGCTCTCCGCGACGTACCGTTAAGTGGTTCTTTGTATAGACGCTGTAGTCTCCGGAACCGACCGACTCCGACGGAGGCAATTGATTCATGATCGATGCGAACGCAGCATTCGGCTCGTTCGGGTTCGTCCCGGAACCAACGTCGTTGTTTTGCAGGGAGTTGCCAAAATTATTGGCGATCGCTGCTCGATTCATGACCTGCGACATCACCTGTTGCGGAACACCCACACCGGGCATCGCCGTACCAAGGGTTCGGATGGTGTGTCCGACTGCCAATGGGGTAAGTAGCTCCGAGTGGACGAAATGAGGAACCCCAACTACGAAGTTCACATCGCAGTCGATCAAATCTTCTGCTTCGTTGACCAACGTGCCACGCAGTGTCAGTTCCGCCGTCTCCTCATCGATCAGCTTGAGCGTGTACTCGGGGATCCAGACGATTCCGCTTCGCAGATAAGCCATGTTCAATGAAACTTTTTCAGCCGGGGTGCCTTGGTCACTGAGCACATGAAATCTCAGCGGTAGCGTCGCGCGCTGCATCGATTGGATCGACTGCAATGCAATCGCCGCGGCGGTGTTCCCTTGCTGGAGCACCACATAGCCCCCACTGATCGCCTTGACCACCCCCGTCGCTTCCAATTCCTGGCTGCCGTCGCTGTATTTCAGCTTGACCGACGTCGCTAGCGCCGACTCAAGTGCACTTTGCTTGAGTGCCGGGTCGTTTTTTTGCTCCAAGCCATCAAAGCGAGTAAGCTCCCCTTCTCCTATGCCCACGATATCGACCAACTGCTGTGTGTTTTGGGCGTAGATTGCTAGCGTTCCAAAGGTGGCTGGAGGTAGTTCTGCGGCATGCCCCCATCCATCGCGTAGGGCAACATCCCCTTCGCGAGTAAAGAAACCGTATCCATTCTTGAACACGGAGACCGACTTGGTTTTGGGTTTCCAAACGTAGGGATTCGGTGCTGGCTCGTCCGCCGAACCGCCAAAGACCTCCGCCCCAATGGACGCGAGGGTCATGCCATACGCGGAACCAATGAGAAGCATAGCTGGCGTCGAAAATTTCATCGTGCTGATTTTCCTAATTCGATAGGTTAAGAAGCTGTTTACTAGACGGAATTTTACCTCGCACCAATTCATGGCTTGTAACAGCTTGGTAACAACCCGCGGCCT
>CAIYZV010000132.1 GCA_903930765.1 uncultured Pirellula sp. | reverse complement strand
GTCGATCGCGCGATCGGACTCTTAGGCCTGATCATCGTCGCAGCGATCAGTTTATCCTTCCCATTCGAACTGACCGCACAACTGCAGTGGATTCATCGCGGTGCGGTCACCCTAGCCTTGATCGGATTGGCCGTCATCGCAGCCATCGTCATCTTCGGTCATCATCTCCCCATCAAGCATCTCAACCGCATTCCTGGAATTGGGCATCTTCTCTACCGGATTGCAAACGCATGCATGGTGTTCCAAGGCCGACCGATCTTGGTGCTCCAGATGCTGCTCGCGACGCTCGTCGTTCACTCCTTCTCGACCACCGCCGCATGGTTTGTGTCGCGAGCTCTCTACGCAACCGCACCGACACTCGCACAGCACTTCCAAGCCATCCCGCCGGCGCTGGCAGCTGCGACGTTGCCGTTGACCCCAGGTGGAGTCGGCGTGCAAGAAGTCGCCATTCAAACACTCTTTAACGAAGTCGAAGGAATCCCAGAAGGATTCTCAGGACTCATCGTAGCAGCCATGATACGCGTGATCCTGATCATCATCGCTCTCATCGGCGCCGCAGTCTATTTTACTGGCAACGAACGCAGATGGATCGAAGTCGACGACGGGGCGGTCGCCCCTGATCCATCTCACACATAGGCACCAAGGCACTGAGTCAGACTAGGGAAGACCGGACCGATATTGCGTATCCGGTCGCCCGACGACTTCTCACCTCCTCTTTGCGTTTGGGCCCCACTCCAAACGAGTTTTCCATCGCGGCCCGTTTTTCTCGGGAATTAGGAGAAGACAAAAACCTCCGCTTCGCACTTGACCTAACACTGCTTGTGCATAACAATTGCATTTACGTCCATTCTACACAAGCAACAAAAGGGCCTATGCAAATGCGTTTATGCAATACTTCTAGGAAAACCGTTCATAATGGGTTCACGCTCGTCGAACTTCTCGTGGTAATTGCGATCATTGGGATCCTCGTTGGACTACTTCTTCCGGCGGTTCAAGCTGCTCGCGAGGCGGCACGAAGGATGTCGTGTTCGAGCAATGTTCGGCAAGTGGTTTTGGCGACCTTGAACTATGAATCAGCGTTCAAGCGTTTTCCCGGCATGCTCGGCAGCAGTAGCTATTCGCCCCAAGCTCGTATCCTGCCGCACATGGAGCAAAACAATCTTCATCAAGGCATCGATTATGGACGCCCTTTGCTCACCGGACCTGTCTTTGCCGCTCGATTTGACCCAACTCTAGCGAATCTGATCATTCAGAAAATCCCCACGTTTCTATGCCCCAGCGACGCAGAAGACCCTCTATTTCCAACCATCTTGGCGAACAATACGGTTTGGAATACGGCTGGAATCAACTACATGTTCAGTATCGGTAGCGGACGCGATACCTTTTATGACGACCGTTATGAAACAGACGGTATGTTCTGGACCGGCGGGTTCGCGAAACTAGCAAAATGCGTCGATGGAACTTCCAATACAGTTCTGGTAGCCGAGACGATTCTCGGAGACAAACAAGTCAGTCCGACCATGCCGACTAGACAACCGATTCGCCGAATCGGTAACTGGCAAGGAACCACTCAAAATGCAACTCAGCCTGGATTCTCTACAGGCGGCAGCACCATCGCGAATCCCAACCTTCAATCTCTATTCTCTCGTGTGGTGAATAGTTATCGCGGAAATCGGGGTGACTGTTGGATCCGAGGGGTACCTTCAGCCACAGTGATCAATGGATACCTGACACCGAACAACCCAATCCCAGATATCGGGTTTCATGGACGAGGCTTTTATGCATCCCGTTCTATGCACGGGAGTGGTGTACAACTCGGGTTCGTGGACGGCTCTGTTCGATTCACGGCGAACGCAGTCGATGAACTTGCGTATCGAAATACCTTTTCGGCAAATGGAGCCGAGTCTGTTACACTTGGTGATTAACGCGTTCCCGCCAATGAGTTGGCGATTCCTCGGACTTGCTTTTTCCAACCCCGCTTTTGGAACTAATAATGCTTTTTGCACCTCATGCGATCCTTTTTGTGGTGGCCTTCGCACAGATTTCAGCAGACCCTACTGTGTGGCCTAACTTCCTCGGTCCGAAATCTCTAGCGGTCGATGAACAATCGATCCCGCTTACATGGTCACCAAATCAAAACGTGGCATGGGAGCGAGAGATTACGGGCTATGGTCAGAGCAGCCCGGTCGTATGGAACGAAATGGTTTATGTATCTTCCGTTGAAGGGAAGATGAAGGAAAATCTGATCGTTTCCGCATACTCGATCGCTTCTGGCGAGAATGTCTGGGAACAGAAAATCGGGACAACGCACCAAAGCGAAAACTCGGACTACTTTTCCCGCGCAGCTCCAACACCCGTCGTTTCGGAGTTGGGTGTCACGGTTTGGTTTGAAAATGGAGATCTGTT
>CAIYZV010000131.1 GCA_903930765.1 uncultured Pirellula sp. | reverse complement strand
TGCGTCTTCCGCTTCGGATCTGCTGATGCCGCATAGGCCAACGCTTGCTTGCGCTGTTCTCGTTTCTTTGTGAATTGATCCAGTTGGCTTGGCGTCAGGAAGTCCTTGAATGCCGGATCTGGAGAATCCCACTTCATGCGATCTAGCTCCTTAGCAAGCAATTCCTCTCGCTTGGCGGCGTCAGCGGTCGCATACTGGGTCTTCGGCCCGTAAGTCCCACCACCCATCCCGAGGAGCGACAGAGCTGTCACAGCAGCGCCACCAACGATTCCTCTCGCCTTAAACGTTTCTCCTGCCTCCTGGAATGAGAGCGGAACGAACAGGCCGGTAGTTGCACTCAAAACCGTTACCTTCTCGCCAATCACGTTCTCGCCTACTCGCAGGTCGACGATAGCGCCGGGAATTGGAGCGAGTTTCTTCCGTAGGAATCCAGTGGTGACATCCCACAAATCTGGATCCCCAAACTTGCGTTTCTCTCCGTACAAGTCTTGGATGTCGCCCTTGAGTCCCTTCTTTTTCCCTGTTGCCCACTGCCCAACGAGCGTCACCGTTTGGGAGAGACCAGCCATCGGATCGATTCGAGTGTCGCCAATCTTGAGCTTCATCCAATCGCTCGAACGAGGATCGAACTCAACGGTCGGCTTTTCTTCTTCGTCGTCGGTTAGAAGGCTCCCGAGAGCCACGGACAACCCCAGGAATGCCGTCAGACCCATGATGTGACGAGCGTATTCCATGGCAATCATCTTCTTGACACGACCGGACACCTTGCTTGACGGAAGCAAATAGAACGGCATGGCGAGGTACTGGAACCTCGACGCGACATACCGAGGAGCAAAGAACACCATGTTTAGATTCGCCATAGCCTGATTGAACTTTCCAAGGTCGGCTCGTCCAGTTGCTGCGTTGACGTAGGATGCGATGATTTTAGCTTCGTCGATCGTTACCTCACCGCCAGCCCCCAGGTTGCTAACCATGTACTTGAACAGCCGGAACCGCATTGAGTTGAGGAACGTAGTGTAGGCTCTGGCGGACGCAGTAACAGGCTTCAATGCCATTTGGCTAGCCGTGTTGATTTTCGTGCCTTTCTTGCCAATGCCCCACTTGGCCCATCTTCCCATGTAGGCTTCTTCTTGCTTGGTAATTTTCCCGCTGTCGGTCGTGATGCTCAGCCCAGCTCGCATTGCAGTGGCGTACAGTTCGTCACTTTCAATGTCGCTCATGGTTTTGAACTCAGCACCTTCTTTTCGCAAAGCGTTCCACATTTCGCGACTAGACGACGCGGCCAGTCTAGGGTGTGCCAGCGAAGCGATACCACCTTGTCGGAACACTGCGGATAAGTCAAAAGATGTCATGATCGCCCGAGACAAGTGCATGGTTTCCTTGGCATAATCCCAAACTCTCTGCGCTGGAGTCATATTCTTGAGTCGGTATTCGGCAGAGTACCGGAAGAACTCATCTTTGAGGTTTTCAAGCTGTCGGGACAACTCGATCTCCCTTGGGCT
>CAIYZV010000130.1 GCA_903930765.1 uncultured Pirellula sp. | reverse complement strand
GGGTGGGTTCGCTGGATCCAGGTAAACATAAGCGAACAAGATAGGTTGCGTTGGAACCATCAACGGCGTTTTCGCTTGATCCCAAACGTCCTGAGACAATCCAGCATCGGTTCGTTTGAGAGCTCGTTCGCCACTGAAGACCTTTTCGTTTTGGTCCTTGGTCACAAACAGCGTCGGCTGACCGGGCCCAGCGAAACGGTTACCGTCGGCCGGGTAATCATCTTCCATCCAAACCGATTCCGAGGTGGAGACTTCGGGTTTGGGCTCGACGGTCGCTGGATCGCGGTATTCAACCTTGCTCACCAACTCTTGCAGATGTTGTTGGGATTGAGTGATGCGTTGGTCGTACTCGGCGAGTTTCTGTTTGTCTGAATCGTTTTCGAGTTTTAAAACTGGGTTGGTGAGCAATGCGTTCCCATCCATAGCCGGATCGGCCGATGCGTTGAAAAACGCGTAGAGGGAATAAAATTCTTTTTGGGAAATCGGATCGAACTTGTGATCGTGGCATACCGCGCAACCGGCTGTGAGCGCCATCCAAGTCGACGCGGTCGTGCTGGCACGGTCGACCGCATAACGGTAATGGTACTCCGCATCGATCGAGCCACCTTCGCTGGTGGTGACATTGCATCGATTGAATCCGGTCGCGACCAGTTGATCGGTGGTTGGGTTTGGCAAAAGGTCACCAGCGAGTTGTTCGATCGTGAACTCGTTGAAGGGTTGGTTTCGATTGAAGCTTTTGACGACCCAATCTCGATAGGCCCACATTTGACGTTCGTTGTCCAGGTGCAGCCCGTGAGTATCGGCGTAGCGAGCCACATCGAGCCAATGCCGCGCCATCTCTTCGCCGTAATGCGTCGACCTCAGGTAACGATCGACCATTTTTTCGTAAGCGTCTGCCGAATCATCCGCGAGGTATTCATCCACTTCGGCGATGGTTGGAGGCAATCCGGTCAGCGCGAAAGCGACACGACGGATGAGCACCGATTTGTTGGCTTCCTCGGAAAGCTTCCAGCCTTTTTGGTTCAAGCGTTTCCCGACAAAGGCATCGATTGGATTGCGTCCGCCGGTAACTTGAGGAGGTACTGGAGCGTCGCTGATGGGCAAAAACGCCCAGTGCTTTTGATACTCGGCACCTTGTTCGATCCATTGCTTGAGTTTGGCAACTTCCTCAGGGCTGAGTTCCTTGTGACTTTCAGCGGGAGGCATGTGCAGATCAGGATCGTCGGTATTCACCCGTTTCCACAACTCGCTATTGGCCACATCGCCAGGGATGATGGCTCGATTGCCATCATGATCGGCAGTAGCCCCTTCGAACGTATCGAGCCGGAGTCCGGCTTCCCGTTTCTTTTCATCGAAACCGTGGCAAGCGAAGCATTTGTCCGCAAGGATAGGTCGGATGTCGCGGTTGAAGCTAACGGGTTCGTCGGCCGACGCGAGCGGGAGCGAGATTGCTGACGCGAGCAAGGTACTCAGGGTGAGCGACATTCGAACCATGTGCCGATTCCTTAAAGAAGCCCTATTTCGTCGGTCCGAAGGCTGACTGGGTTTTGCAAATTCCATCATGGTGATTTGAACAGACGGGAGAATAAGTTTCGGAGGGTGAATTAGGTGGGAGTGGGCGATGCGAGTAGCGGGATACCCGTTTTCGCATCGAGAACCACACACAGTATAGTTTATTCGAAGACAAAGTACTGCATCGCGTGTGGCGCGACGGTGGCACGGAGTTCGACCGAGTCCTTTCGGTCCAAGGGGAGGATTGTGCGGTTTCCAGCCGCGTCGACCACCGCTGTTTTCTCTCGAATCCCTGTGTAATAGAGTGGGATTCGGAGTGTTTCCGTCATTTCGGTCGCGGTCGGGTTAAAAATCGCGACCAAACCTTTTTCCTTGAGTTTCGGGTTGGCATGGAGCATCCAGTCAAGGCTCTTTGCGTCGGCCCGGCGGCCATGGATGAGGTCGCTTTCCAGGATTTCTCGGTGGGCTTTGTACCACTCGACTTGAGCTTTGACCATGTCCTTGACCCGATCCGTGTCGTAAAGACGCGGCCCGCGGTAGCACGCTTGGACCCCGAGCGCGAGGTTCGACTGGATCATGTTTCGATAATGATCGAGGTTTTGGTCGAGCGGTTCGATCGTGGCTTTCGGACCGCCACCGTGGTATTCGGTTAGCGGCACGAACATCCAGCCCATCGAGGGAGTTTTCTGCCACGTACCGTCGTAAATGTTTTGCCGAGTGTGGATGGTTTGCTCTTCGCGAGGGAGGGACCAGTTGACTTCGCGATAGCCCATCCCCGTTTTGTTCGAACCGGCCATGAAGTAATGGTCCGGGACGTTCAAGAAGAGGCCTTGGCCGCGGCACCATCGATAAAACGTCGAGATCTGTTGCCATTGGTTCCAGCGGGAGTCCTGCAGGTCATGGTGTCCAGGATGGTCGTGGCTCGCGCAGGGGTCGCCAGGATACGAGCCATCGTGTTCCAGCAATCGAAAGCCGCTCTCGCGGTGAAACTCGTAGAGACGGTCGAAGTACTGTTTGCCCCACTCGCTTCCCAAGCAAGGCGAGTTGCCGAACACAGGTTTTTCGCCTGGGGGAGGAACCACATCGGACTCTTTGTTGACCGAACGCGAGGCGAGCAAGGAATAGCTTCCGATTTCGATCCCTTTTTCAGCGGCATACGCCGAGAAGGATTGTGCCTTTTTCAAAACTTCCGGATTACGGCTTTCGAGATTGAATCCGCTTCCGAAACTCAGGATCAGCATTTCAAAGCCAACTTCATGGCATTGGTCGATGGCGCGCTTGACGGATGCATCATCGGAAGCGATCAAGTGCATCATGAGCGGATTTTCGGTAACCCAAGGAGCCAAGGTGCGGAACATTTTTCGGACGGCCAGTCCACACCTTTCTCGATCGGTCGAATCGTGGGCTAACACCCAACCACGGTAGGACTCCCATCGATCCCCCGGACGTATCGATATCCCGGGACCGAGGTCTGGGCCAACCTCAAGGAGGCAGGGTGTCTTTTTTTCGTAGTTCACCTGCGAGTCGTACTGAGGATCCGCGACCCAGCGATACGAGCGGCGATTGGCACCTTGGCTGGTCATCCCACCCATAGCCATCTCGGTTTCAACATGCAGGTTGGGAGGGGTCAAGCCGATGCTGAGCGCGTCGACTTCGGAGGTGTGCTCGATGGCCGCCAGCAGGTCGCTCTGGTAGCGATCCAATCGAACCTCTTTCTCCGAGCGATTTTCGATGGAGATCCATTTGCCGTAGCATGGCAATCCATCATATAGCTCGTAATGCACCGAGACCCGTAGATCCAGGTTCACGGTTTTAGGCATGGCAAAATCCAATCGCAGTTCCACACCGCGCGGTGGCCATACGACATCCGGAGCATGTGGACGGATTTGTTTCCAAGGCATCCGCTCCTGGATGTCTCGGACTTCGTGCCCGACGAACTGAAAGGCTTGAGAATCCGCTCGCAGGCTTGAGAATACCGCTGGGTCGAGGAAGGCGTAGTTGCGTTGTCCGACGAGACCGCCAATGTCCCACGATTTGCCATCGATGGTGACTCGAGCCTCTGGTTTTATCCCGCGGAGCAAGGTCTCGCCGGTCTGTGGATTTTTTAGATCCACGGTCGCGAGGTTCGGTTGCAAAAGAAACCGGCGAGAGAGCAAGCCGTTGGTGAGAACCAACTGGCGATCCGCGTCGATCACTTCGACTTTGGCCTTAAAACCGCTTGGATCGATCAACCAATCGTCAGCATTTGTCCGTTGCGGGAGTACGCATCCGCATCCCGCCATTATTAAAAAGCATCGCAGTACCGAAACAAATCGCAGCATTCGCACTATCTTCCCAAGGGCATAGATCCAAAGCCAAAACCGTTTCGTGGATTTGGCACAGTCCAACCGGCGTATTCTAACTGGAACAGTCTAACCGAAAGGTCACCGGCGCGGACGGAAGCAACTTCCTAATTGCCGATGGTATTGCTACGAATTTGCCAAAGTGAGTTACAATCAGGAGGGCGTGTTATCAGGAGTAAGATCGCTGCGAATTAGGCGAGCAACCGACGGGAGAATCGTGATTGTCGAATCCAATGAAGACGCAATTGATCCATGAAAAAGTGTTTGCTTTCCTAGTGGTGCTGGTAGTGCTAGGCTTTTTTGCTTGGCGGCAGTTCGGCCCCACCGACACAGGTCCTAGCAGCGATTTGGACGCCTTGCTACGCCCATCCGCGAGCGGGTCGAGTACCAGGGGAGGTTCTAGGCCTAACCAAAGCAGCGCCATCGATTACCAACCGAGGCAAGTGATCGATTCGTCGGGGTATGGCTGGGTACTATCCGCGGTCAAACCGTGGCCTGCCGACTCTAGCCTCGAGCAAATTGGAGCTCATTTCCGAAGTTCCATTCGGGGCTCGTTGGCATCGTTGACCGAGTTTCTGAAGCAATCCAATCTGCCGCCAGACCAGATCGCATCGACCCGTTTTTCTCGGTCGACCTTTTTGAACTACGAGGGGGATCCGATCGCCGCGTATGAGGATCTGTGTCAGGCTCGGGAATGGGTTGAAAAGAATCCGCAAGTTGCTCGGGATTTTCTTTACACCATCATTTACTTCCAAGGCATCACTGCGATGCGGCGGGGGGAGAATGAAAACTGCATCCTGTGCCGCGGCGAGACATCGTGCATCCTTCCCATATCAAAGTCAGCGGTGCATGCGAATCCTGAGGGCTCTCGTTTAGCGATGCGGCATTTCACGGAGTATCTGGACCAATTTCCTGACGATGGGGATGCGAGGTGGCTGCTGAATGTCGCCGCGATGACACTGGGTGAGCATCCTCATGCCATCGATGCGAAATGGTTGATCGATATCGATAAATACACCCAAAACAATGACGGCATCGGGCGATTCCGAGACATTGGCGAAGCGATCGGCCTGAATCGGTTGAATCAAGCGGGCGGGGCGATCATGGAGGACTTTGACAACGATGGTCGATTGGATGTCGTCGTGACATCGTTCGATCCAACGCAGATCATGGGTGTTTATTTCAACGAAGGGAATGGCAAGTTTAGCGACAGGACCGCGGATGCCGGCGTCGCGAACCAACTGGGGGGCTTGAACTGCGTTCAAACCGACTATAACAACGACCGCTATAAAGACGTATTGATTGTTCGGGGTGCATGGCTTTCACCCGCACTCGCCATGCGACCAACTCTTTTGCGAAACAACGGTGACCGCACGTTTACCGACGTCACGATCGATGCAGGATTATCCGCTCCGATCAATTCCATATCGGCAACGTGGGCCGACTATGACAACGACGGCTGGCTCGATGTTTTTGTTTGCTGCGAGCAGCAAGCGAATCGGTTGTACCGGAACCGAGGCGATGGAACGTTTGAGGAAGTTTCGAAGCGGGCGGGTGTGTCGGGCGGTGAAGGCTTTGCGTGCAAGGGAGCGAACTGGATCGACTTCGACAATGATGGCTGGCCCGATTTGTTCTTGAACCATCTATCCAATGTCGGTGCGCAGCTTTTTAGAAACAAGCATGACGGCACGTTTGAAAATGTGTCGACACGGATGAAGATTGGAAATCCGCAGATGGGGTTCTCGTGCTGGGCCTGGGATTTCAATAATGATGGATGGCAAGACATCTTTGCAACGAATTATTCACGCTCGATGACCGATTGCGTGGCGGGGATGATCGGCAATGCACCGTCCACCTCCAGTAGTTCGTTGTACATGAACCTCCAGGGAAATGGTTTCCAAGATGTCACCAAGGAGATGGGACTGGACCATGTCTACATCACCATGGGTTCGAATTTTGCTGATTTCGACAACGACGGCTGGCAGGACTTTTACCTAGGGACTGGCGACCCGCTCCTGGGGACGTTGATCCCGAATCGGATGTTTCGCAACATGGGAGCGAAGCGGTTTGTTGATATCACGTCATCTTCGGGGACAGGCAATCTGCAGAAAGGGCACGGTGTGGCGTGCGGCGATTGGGATCGGAATGGGGCGATCGATCTGTTTATTGAGATGGGTGGTGCTGTGAACGGAGACAAGTACCACAACATCATGTTCCAAAATCCTGGCAACACGAATGCGTGGGTCAACCTGAGGCTAACCGGAGTTCGCACGAACAAGGCGGCCATCGGCGCACGGTTGAAGATTGAGACCGATTCGGAGGAGGTGCCAGTGATCTATCGCCACATCACGTCTGGTAGCAGTTTCGGAGCCAACCCGCTCGAGAGCACGATCGGGTTGGGCAAGGCGACGAAGATCCGTTCGGTCGAGGTACACTGGCCTACTAGCCAAACGACACAAACGTTTCGGGATATAGAGATCCATCGATCGTATGAATTGATCGAGTTCGATGAGCAAGCCCATGATTGGCCGATCACCCGCGTTGAGTTGCCGGAGATCCCTAGTTGAAACGCTGACGCTTGACGGGGATGCGACTAAAAAAACAAGCCCCTCGGTGACGAGGGGCTTGTGTTCTTTTTGTTCGATCCAAACGCTAGTCAGGAATTACGATTCGGCGCCGGCTGCGACTGGTTCAGAAGGTGCGCCCCCTTCGCGGGACTCCCCTTTGAAATCCAACCGGGTAACTTTGCCCTCGGCGTCTTTGAACACATCGACCACGATCGTGTTCTTTCCTTCAAACGCACCTCGCAACAACTCCTCCGACAACGGGTCTTCGATCCGTTGTTCGATGGCTCGGCGAAGCGGTCTTGCTCCGTAGTCCAGGTTCGAACCTTGCTTGATGATGAACTCCTTCGATTCCTCGGTGAGTTCGATCTCGAAGCCGCGATCTCGCAG
>CAIYZV010000129.1 GCA_903930765.1 uncultured Pirellula sp. | reverse complement strand
CTTTGTTTATTGAATCAACACTCCCATGCGGACACTCGCTCTGCCTCTCGGCACCCTCTCGTTGTTGCTAAGTTTTGTTCTCGCAACGTTTGGTCAAGACAAAGCTGGGCTCTCGGAAAACGCTACAGGGTCGCTGCTGCGCGTGGAAAGGGTTGAGCCTCCATCGTGGTGGAAAGAATCGACCCTTTCTCCGATACGCCTACTCCTCACGGGAAGTGGATTCACTCCTGGTGTAACCATTGAAACCGGCACGGAATCCCTGAAGGCCTACAACTACAGAGTGAGTTCGAACGGTCATTATCTGTTTGTGGATCTCGAAATCACCCCCGATTGCGAAGCCAAACGCTATCCAATAATCGTACGACGAACCGATGGGGTTACGAACACGATCGAGTTCGAGGTTCTCGAACGCCCTCGCTACTCGCCGAAGGGATTCAACTCCGATGATTTTATCTATTTCGTGATGCCCGATCGTTTCTGTGATGGAGATGCATCGACCAATCGTCCCGATAAATCAAAAGGGATTTACGATCGGACGAAGCCAAGGCACTACCACGGGGGGGATCTCCGAGGCTTGGAGAGCCGATTGCCCTATCTGAGTGAGTTAGGGATGACCGCCATCTGGACAACACCTATCTACGACAACAACGACGGACTCGACTTTCTTGAAGCGTATCCGAACGAGAATAACGTAAAAGAACCAACAACGGGATACCACGGCTATGGCGCCATCGATATGTATGGAATCGACGAGCATTTGGGATCGTTTGAGGATCTCAAGCGGTTTGTGCAAGCTGCTCACGATCAGGGGATGAAAGTGATTCAGGACCAGGTAGCCAATCACACCGGCCCATACCATCGATGGGCGAAAGATCCCCCGACTCCTACGTGGTGGAATGGCTCCTTCGAAAACCACATTGCCAATAACTGGCAGAAGTGGACAGCGATGAACCCTCGCGCCACTCCCCAAACCCAACAACAAAACCTCGATGGTTGGTTCATCGATATCCTCCCCGATTTCAATCAACAGGACCCCGAAGTCGCTCGTTACCTGATTCAAAATTCATTGTGGTGGCTAGCAACAGCACAATTCGATGCGATTCGAATGGATACGCTCCCTCATGTGCCACGTACGTTTTGGAGAGCATGGACCACTGCCATTAAAAAGGAATTTCCGACGACGGTGATTCTCGGAGAGTTGTTCGACTCGGACCCAGCACTCCTTTCGTATTATCAAGCGGGTCGAAGTGGCCACGATGGCATTGATACTGGTATCCAATCCCTTTTCGATTTCGGTCTGTACGGGCCGCTCCGCAAGGTTTTCGCTAAAGGAAATAGCATCCGTGAAATCCACCAAATGTTCGCTCGTGATTGGCTTTACTCAGACCCGAACGCGCTCACGACCTTCGCTGGTGTTCACGACATGCAACGGTTCATGAGCGAAGAAGGTGCTACCGTGGAAGGATTGATGATGGCGCTCACGTTGATCGCCACCAGTCGTGGGACGCCGTTGATCTATTACGGAGACGAACTCGCGATGCGAGGCGGAAACGATCCCGATAATCGTCGCGATTTTCCAGGTGGCTTTCCCAGCGACACGAGAAATGCCTTCGACGCTTCCGACCGCACCCCTGAAGAGAACCGCATGTGGAATCACACGGCAAGGCTAGGAAAATTGAGGCAAGAACTGGAATCGCTGCGCCGTGGTCGTTCGTATGACCTCCTCGACGCAGAGCAGCAATACGCTTATGCGAGGGTCGTTCCGGGAGAAGTGACTGTCATGGTGTTCAACAACGCCGCCGAAGCGGCGGACTGCAAATTTTCCGTGAAGGCTCTTCCCATCGAAGCTCTCAACAAAGGCTGGAACTTTCAGTGCGACGATGAGCTCGAGGGTGCACCCGCGCTTGTTGTTAACGCGGGTGTCGCAACTGTGTCGCTTCCCGGCCGCACTGCATCAATTTACGTCCTACCTCAGTAATTTTGCAAATGGGCTCCTGGGGAAATTTCGTTGCTGAACCGATTTACGCTGTATCCGTGCCCAGCCACAGGCGGTGCTCGTGCGCGGGTGTTTTCCACCCATAAAACCAAGTGAAATAACCGGAGATTCCGCACCATGAACCTTAGATACTTCCGTTTTGGACTCTTGTTGAGCATCTTGGTCGTCACTGCGTTGACGAACCTTTGCCTATCGCAGGATGCTACCAGTGAATCGTCGATCAAGCCGCTTTTTGACGGCAAGTCGTTTGATGGCTGGGAAGGGGACACGAAATCCGTTTGGCGAATCGAGGATAGTGCGCTAACGGCGGGGTCGCTGTCCACGCAACAAGAAAAGAACGACTTCCTGGCCACCACCAAGCCTTACAGTGATTTCGAGTTGACACTCCAGTGGAAACTTGAGGGGACCGAGGGGTTCGTCAATGGCGGCGTCCAGTTCCGGACAAAGCGCATCCCCAACCATCACGAAGTTTCGGGGTATCAAGCAGACCTTGGTGCTGGGTTTGACGGAGCGTTGTACGATGAGAGCCGCCGCAACAAGATCCTAGCAAAGCCGGACGACCAAACGCTGGCAAAGGCGATCAAGCCGGTGGGACAGTGGAATACCTATCGCATCCGCGCCGAGGGGAAACGAATCCAGCTCTGGCTCAATGACATTCAGACAGTGGATTACATCGAAGAGGACCCGAATATCGACACCGCCGGCATCATTGCGGTCCAGATCCATGGCGGCGCCAAATCGATTGTGCGTTACAAGGATCTCAGGATTCGCGAGTTGAACTCGACGGTTGCTCCCAAGAAGTAGAATGCTCGAAAGAAGCCGAATCGTGGTATAGTTCCAAAGCGTAGTCCTGAAAGGAAACCGGCAACTCAGATCGCTTGCAGTTAAAACTCGATCACGGTCATACCAGCATTTGGAAATCGATCAAATTCCATCAGCAGTTTAGTACCCGCTTCCAAATCGACCGTGTCGGTAACCAACGCCCGCGGATTGACGAGTCCCTGCTCCATCCACTCGAAGATACGATGGTATTGCGTCGGTTGCATTCCATGGCTTCCATAAATCTCCAACTCCTTAGCGATCACGGTTGCCATCGGAATCGCCGGGTTGGACTGATCTCCCAGCATCAATCCAATTTGAATGTGTCGTCCCCGTTTGGCGAGGCATTCGATTGAGTTCCAACATGTACGATGGTGCCCGAGCGCGTCGATCGAAACCTCTGCACCTCGTCCCGTAATATCTCGAACACGGCGAACCACATCGTCCCCTGCTCCTTCGATGCAGGCATCGGCTCCTAGTCGTGTGGCCATCGCAAGTCTGTCCGCGCGTATATCGATAGCAATCACCTTGGCACCTGTGGCCTTTGCGATCGAGACGGCAGAGAGACCGACGCCTCCACAACCGTGGATAGCCAGCCACTCACCTCCGGTCAGTTTTCCTTGGTCTACGATCCCGCGAAAGGCAGTAATGAACCGACAGCCTAAACTAGCGGCGGCGACAAAATCGATCGACTCGGGCAATGCGACCAAATTGATATCCGCATAACGAATTTCGACGAACTCGGCAAAACTTCCCCAATGCGTGAACCCGGGTTGGGTATGCGAATCGCAGATGTGCGAATTTCCTCGTCGGCATTCAAAGCAAGATCCGCATCCACAGCAAAAGGGAACTGTTACACGATTGCCGATCGACCAATTCGATACCGCGGGGCCCACTTTTGCGATCACCCCCGCCAATTCATGGCCGGGGACATGCGGCAGTGGTACGTCGGGGTCGTGCCCCATCCACGCATGCCAATCGCTGCGGCAAATCCCACATGCTTTGACGGCGATTAGAACTGAATCGTCGTGCAAGACTGGGACGGAGACGTCTCGAACGGAAATCGGTCCGTGGTATTGATCGAAAATCGCGGCCTTCATACGTCTCCTCAGTGCGGATTAGGGAAAAGCCTGTCGAGCATACAAAGGGAAGCAAATCGAACCGCTTCCGAAAATCCCGCCCGTCGGTTGTGGTAGAATACCGCCAACTTTTCACCGAGCCAATCGGCACGCGTCCAGAAAATCGTGTCGCTATCCTCCCACTCGTTTGCGAAATCATTCCTTCGAAATATGGCCTTACCGTCACCCGTCAAGCGATGGATGAAGCGAATCGCAATTGCCACCATCGCATTATTGCTCTTCGTCGCCTCGTTGATTGGATATGGCTGGTGGTATTACCATCCTACCTACAATCGCGTCGACGGCATCGTTTACGGGACGAGGCATAACCGCGAACTTACGATGGATGTTTTTAAGCCTTCCAAACCTAACGGCCTTGGCGTCGTATTCATGGTAAGTGGCGGTTGGAAATCCAAGAAGTCGGGGGAAACCGAACCCTGGATACTTGCCCCGTTGCTTCGACGAGGCTACACGGTGTTTGCCGTGTGCCATGTGTCACAACCCGATGCTCTGATTCCTGAGATCATCGATGACGTGAATCGAGGGGTGCGTTTTATCAAGTACCATGCGGACGAGTATGGGATCGATCCAGACCAACTCGGTGTCACCGGTGGGAGCGCCGGTGGGCATCTCAGCTTGATGCTGGCAACACGAGGAAGCGAAGGACCTAGCGACTCCAAGGATCCGATTGACCGTATGAGCAGCAGCGTCAAGGCAACCGCTATATTCTACCCGGTCACGGACCTTCTCGACTTGAATGGCTCCACGGAGGACCCGGGAGATGGCGGCCCCCCGAAAAGCTTTGTGAAAGCGTTCGGGGATGCGGCAACGGATATGGACGCATGGAAGGCCGTCGGCAAAGAATGTTCACCAATTTACTATGTGGACGAAAAACTTCCTCCTGTTTTGATCTATCACGGCGATGCGGATACCTTGGTTCCACTAGACCAATCCCAACGTTTTCAGCAAGTGGCTCAAAAAGCCAACCGCAATGTCAAAGTCGTCGTGCATCGCGGTGGAAGTCATGGTTGGGCCACCATGTTTCTCGATATCATTTCATTCGCGAATTGGTTTGACCAGCACCTGCAGGTAAAGCGCTGATTCGGTATGATCGCTTTTGAAAGCTGACACGTTATTTCACGGATACCCTCTCCTTTTCAATTCTCCTACGGTGATTCCATGATCCGACATGCAATCCGTTCCTCGAGCCAACTATGGCTCCTCGTTTTGACGATCTGCCTCGTTGGAACGAACGTTCCTCAAGTTTTCTCCCAGCAGATTAAGGTGGGCGCTGCCAGCCGAATCATCACTCCAGATCCCCTGTTGCCGGTCTCGGGCGGGATGGGCCCCACCCGGCCTGCCACGAAGAAGATCGGTGAATTGACCGTCAGAGCTGTTGTCTTAGAGCAAGGAGCAACGAAGGCCGCCATCGTGAGTGTCGATGCCTTGGGCTTTCCTTCGGTACTGCTTCAACGTGCCGCTAAGAAGGTCAACGATATCCCGCTTCAAAATATTGTTGTGGGAGCCACACACACGCACAGCGGTCCCGACTTCTACGCGTTTCCAGACGGGAAAGGTGGTCACACCGGCGACCTCAAGTACATCGATCGCGTGTGTGAATTGATGGCCGAAGCGATCAACGAAGCGGCTGCGAAAGTGCAAGCGTCTACCGTGCGTGTTGCCACAGGCAAAGTCGAAGGCCAAGTCGCCTACAACTACTACGCCATTGAACTCTACGATCCGCGGGCTGGTATCCTTCAATTCACAAACGCTGAAGGAAAAACCATTGCCACACTGGTCAATTATGCGATTCACCCCGAGGTCCTCGGAAACGAAGTTGGAGCGCTGAGCCCGGATCTGATAGGACCACTTTGCGATCGGATCGAGAGCAAGGTTGGCGGAATGGCCATTTTCATGAACGGAGCCCAAGGAGGGATGATCACCGCCGACAACCGCGATCTTACCAAAATCGCAGACCCACTTGCTGGCAGATGGACCGACAAGCGGGAATGGAGTGAATGCCTTCGCATCGGCGAAAAACTTGCCGATGAAGCTCTGCGGATTATCGCCACCGTGGAACCGATAACAGAGGTTCCGTTGCAGTGTGAGCATCGCAATGTCGAATTTCCAGTCGATTCGGATGCCTTGTGGGGTGTCGTGCAGTACTCGCCGCTCAATTATCCGCGAAACGAGAACCGTACGATCTCTTCGCGGATCAATTTGATCCAAATCGGGCCAGCTCGCATTGCGACGATCCCTGGTGAAGCGTTGCCGAACATCGGTTTTTATCTGAAACGAAAGATGTCTGGAGAGCACAACCTGCTTTTCGGTCTAACGAACGATGCCTTCGGATACATCCTTACCGAAGTCGATTTTTCCAGCTTTTCTCGCTACGACTACGTCTCACGCGTTTCGCTCGGCGAGAAAACGGGGACGATTCTTATCAAAAACATTCTGGAGCTCGACCAGCAAGTCCGACAACTTCCAATCAAGAAGTAAGTTTTCTGGTGCTGCCAACAGTGTCTCGCGGATACCAATCGTGGACGCGAGATTCGTATGGAGTCCGATTAGGAATAACCCGCGTTGGAAACGCATAGGCAAAAGGAAT
>CAIYZV010000128.1 GCA_903930765.1 uncultured Pirellula sp. | reverse complement strand
TGCCCTTGGCCAGACGTTTCCGAGTGTTGAAGGTACGAACAACATTGGCATGGGGAACCACGTTATCAACACCAACACGTTGGCTGCACAGATGGCCAGCATCACGACCAGTTGCCCGTGCTACAACTACGAGCCCAGTGACGATACTCCTATGTGGGACTGCCCGACTGGAGACTGTCAGGAGTCAAGCTCTGGGCAATCCTCGTGTGATACCGGGGGGTGTGGCTCGCCGCTGACCCCTTGGTCGTTGATGGTCCCTCCGGGGTTTCGCCCTGCGCGCCTGCGACCGACGTTTGATCCGTTTATGCGAGGTGCTGATCTATTCTCTCAGGGCTCGAAGATTGCTAATACATCGATGGACATCGCGACCTGTGCGATCGATATCAAGTCCGAGCAGCCCACGGGAGTGAGCCTGGTGCGTGTGATGCGTCCACTGGCGATGTCGATTCCTGGCAACTTCGGTCCGATGATGTTTTCGAACTACGATCAGACGCTAACCGTAACGCGGATTGCCAGTGGCGGTAGCCAGCAGATCGATATCAGTTCGTTTGATCCATTGAACATGCGATCGATGAGTTATCGCCGCAACTCGAATGCCAGCGGAGCGAGTTTTTCGGTTGCGTTGCCTTTGGAGCGTGACCCGCTGAAGCAGATCACGCTGTTGAAACCGGACATGTCGGTGATCAGTTCATCGGACTCGAGCGATTTTCATGGTGCCAAGTACGCCAGGGCCGATGCATGGGATGGCAGCTATGTGCTGTTTCAGCTCTTTGATATTGGAACCACCGGTGGCAGAACAGGCCGTCCGGTGAAGTACCATTCGCTCATTGGTGAGACGACGGTCAGCTACAAGAGCTTCACGACAGCCGAACTGGCGGCTTCCCCGACACGTGCCTTGCAGATCGACACCGTGACGGATCGTTACGGTGCGACGCTGACATTTACGTATCAGACGACTCAGGTGTCGGGCAGCTGGGTCGTCAGCGGTATTACCGGCCCGGGTAGCCAGACTCGAAGCTACACCTACGGCAGTGGGACGGGTGCCAAGCTTGCCTCGGTTTCGAATCCTGTGGGTCCGGATTCGACGTACAGTTTCACGGCAGACTCGTATGCTGGATCGGTGGCGGTTCAGATCGCAGATCGCTCTGCGCCCGAGGGGGATCAGGTCAAGACACTGTTTTTGAGCAATTTGGCTGCGGTGATCAACAACCAGTCGAACACGATCCCCCCCAATGCGCTGCGGATGGTGACCAATGGTGCCAACGAGGTGACGTATTTGATGGTTCGCAACGGTGCACCACAGCAGTTTCATTACGAGGGGGCAGGCCGGATGAAGTTCGTTGCCGGGGCGGCGACCTCGCAGGGAGTCGGTCACCCCGAGGAATTGTTCAGTTCTGCTTATTTCCGAGATGGATGGTCGTACGCATCGAGCATGACCTCGAGTATGGGGACAACGCCTGGATTTACCGGGACGACCGACACGCTGTTCAAGCAGGAGTATCTTTACAATGGGAGCGAATCGGGGCTAAAGATTCAACGTGGAGATGCCACGACGGTGAATCATTTTTGGGATGCCGATAAGTGGATCATACGAAGCGAGTACAGCGACGGGACGATCGAGACGTACTGTTACAATGGGGCCAAGAAGGTCACGCGTAAGAGGAACCGCAACGGGGAGGTCATCAAGTACGTTTACGACTCGGAAAATCGATTGATCGAAGAGCACGTGGGATTGAAGGATAATTCGACGAATGTGGTGGGATTTGATCCGTACACGGGAGCCTCGACCTACAACCGCTGTGCGACGAACGATGTCCAGACGTCGGAATACGCGGTACGGAAATGGGAGTACGTTGCATGGGGGCAAAACGGTGCTGGAGCACTTGCGGCAACGATCGACGCGAGGAACAACCGCACGGACTACCAGTACAATTCGAGCCATCAGCTGTGGAAGATCTTGGAGCCTGCCGATAGCTCCGGTGGTGCGCGTCCGACGACGGTCTTTACTTACAATTCTGCGGGGCGTATCGCCACGGTAACCGATCCGGAAAGCCGAGTGGTGACGTATGTGTACGACGCAATGGGGCGCAAGATCGAAACGCAGTACCAGGATGGCACGGCCGATAAGATCGAATACGCAACCAGTGGCAACGCAACGGGGCTGGTCAGTAAGACGATCGATCGGCTGAATGTGGTGACGAGCTACGCATACGATGCGGCGCAGCGTCTTACGACTAAAACGGTCGCTTCGGCGGTACGCGGAAGCGGAGGATCCGAGACGGCCACTCCCTATGGCGTCTCCTCGACGACCACCTACGAATACGTGCACGGCTCGGATCTGGTCTACAAGACGAAGGTCGATGGTGCTCTGACGCAGTACAAGTACGATCACCGTGGGCGTGTCCTGGAGACGACGTCCTATCCACGAACTGGAGCGACGCTGACGGCTAGCACACAGTACAACAATGACCAATTGTACAGTCGGACCGATCCGTATGGGAGAACGACATATTACGCCTACGACGCGACCGACGGTCGTTTGATTCGCACGATCCAGGGGATGGTCCCACAGTGGAGTCCTCCGTCCCCGAGTGGCACACAGACCCTCTCTCAGGCGCTATTGGGGGTGAGCCGAGACCTCAATGCCAACGCCCAGTACATCGTAACGGATCTTGTCTTGGACGCTTCGGGCAGGAAAACCGATTCGTACAATGGGCTCAACACGCGCACCAAAATGGAATATGACACGCGCAGTCGACTCGTGATTCAAAAAGTCGCCTACGGCACCTCGATCGAGGCGCGTACCGACACGCTCTACGACGCGGCAAGCAATGTCACGGAGGTCCGCTCGCCTCGCTACTTCGACTCTGGGGACAGCAATGGTTCGAACAAAGCCCGTGAGACCTGGACGTACAACAACCGCAATCGAGTCGCCACCCACACCGAGGCACCCGGTACTGCCGATGCGGCCACCGAGAGCTTTACGTACGATCTTGGCGGTCGCCAAGCGACCCGAACCGACTATGGAGGGAATGTCTGGACCTACGACGACGTAGGGTGCTGCGCCCTGACCCGATTAAACATCGACCCTCTGGGGCATGGTTCGATCACCAATGCCAATAGCCGTGGGCAAGTCGTCCACACGATCAGTGTCTCAGATGTGACCAGCAGTAGCAGCAACTATGCCAATCCAGTCGACTCAAAGACGTTCTCGGAGTCCACGACGCGACTCGATGCCCGAGGGCGTCCGATCTACCAGACGGCTTGGCTCAGTGCCCGTGGACAAATCGATCCTTCGAATCCTCCCATAGCGGGCATCGACGGAGTGGCCTTGGCCGATGGGCTGACGACCCAGTATCTCTACGACAGCAATCTGACCGACGGCCAGGGGCTAGACAGCTCGGCTGGGGTGACGGTCTCGAAACTGGGAACTGGCGGTGCCGGAACCTTCAGTGTCTCGCTCAGCAATGCCATCGCCAAGTTGGCCGATACGCAGGCCAACGGCGGTGCTGGTATTACGTTCAGTTCGACGACGGCTCCAGGTCGCGCCAGCGTGGTGATCAACGGCGAAGATGAAATCAGTTTCAGCATCACAGATTCCGTTGGCCGAACCGTAATGAGTGGAAAACTGAACAATTACCGTGGTTCAGGTAGTACGGCACTCAACACCTTGGCCAGTTGGTCGACGGTCCAGCACGATGCGACGACCAACTTGTCGGGTTACGGCACGGTGCTGGTGATCAAGAGTATCGACGCCCTGGGGAATGCGACCAAGAGCTGGACGGATGCGTCCGGTCGCACGCTGCGTTCGCTAGACCAATTGGACAATGCGACGGTACTTACGTACGATGCAGCAGGGAACCAACTCTCGGTGCGTGATGCGAACAATGTCGGTGCAGATATGCTTTACGATGCTTTAAGCAGAAACACCCAGCGAACCGACACCTTCGGCGATGTGACCAAAACCGAGTACGATCGCGCAGGCAATGCGATCAAGCAGATCGACGCGAAGAACAAGAACACGCTAATAACCTTCGATGCACGCAATCGTCGAAAGCTAACCACCGACCGGATCAGTGCAGCGACGGCCTTTGCATACACGGCCCTGAGCCAACTGGCCTCGCTTACCGACGCTGAGAATCAGACGACCAGCTACACGTACGATTCGCGGGGCTTGAAACTCACGGAAACCTATCCGGATCACACCTCCGGGACTTCCGTCGGTCAGACCGGCTACGGAATCGTCACCTTTGTCTACGACAATGCAGGAAGAGTGCTGCGCAAGCAGGACCAGCTAGGAGACACCGTCACGTACAACTACGACTTGGTAGGTCGAATGACCAGTCGGAACTACCGGACGGCTGCCAATTCTCCTTCAGGTACCATCGCCGATACCGATACGTTCACCTTCGACCGCTCGGGTCGAATGCTCAGTGCCGTCAGCGGAAGATACACCAATACGGTCGCCTACACGTTCGACCCAGCAGGGCGCAAGGCAAGCGAGGCCCTGACGATCAGCAGCGTGACATACACGATTGGCCAAGCGTACAATGCACGCAATGAACTCACGACGGTAACGTATCCGGACAGCTCCACCTCGACGCGCAGCTACCATTCCACCGGAGCACTCAATGAGCTAGCCCTAGACGGTTCGACAATCAGCACACGCTCCTACGACGCAGGGCATCGTCAGACAACCGAAGTCCTCGGCAACGGGATCACCGAGACACGCAGTTACCGAAGCGATAATCTTCTTTCGGGGATCAGCTACAGCAACACCAGCCTCGGGGATTTGAGTTACACCTGGGATGCCAACAAGAACAAGACCTCCGAGTCGATCACCGGCGTGATGAGCGGGTATGGATTTACTTCCGGGGGAACCACCTACGACTTCGAGGATCGTCTGACGGGCTATGCCCGCGCCAGCGGAACGTTCAACCAGTCCTGGAATCTGACCAGTGTTGGAGACTGGACAAGCGTGACGACCAACGGCATCGCACAGAACCGAACCCATGGTCCAACGCACGAGCTGCTCACGGCCGGTGGATCGAGCGTTGTGACGGATGTCAAAGGAAACATGACATCGATTCCAGCCACGCTACGTCCTGCTGGAGCCACGACAGCTCTGCTCCTGAGCTGGGATTTCGATAACAAGCTTGCATCGGCAGACATCGACGCCAACGGGACAGCGGACGTGAGTTTCCAATACGATGCCCTAGGACGTCGCGTCGCTAGAACGGGCGCTGGTGGATCTTTTGTGTTTGTGCAGATGGACCAGCAGACAATCGCAGACTACCCAGTCGGCGGTGCTGCGAGTACTCCAACGTATCGCTATGTCTATGCGAGCTACATCGATGAACCGGTGGTGCGAAAAGGCGCTGGTGCAGGCGGAACGTTGGTGTACTTCCATCGCAACCATCAATACTCAATCACCGCTGTAACGACCTCCGTAGGCACCATTGCCGAACGCTACGCCTACTCGGCCTATGGCCAACCAACGATCCTCGATGCTTCGGCTTCGGTGCTCAGTTCCTCGGCGATCAACAATCGCTACGCCTATACGGGACGCGAATGGGATGCGACGCTGGCACTGCATCACTTCCGGGCTCGATGGATGAGCCCGATCGCGGGCCGGTTCTTGGGTCGGGATCCGATCGGGTATTACGACATACCAGTTCTCTACTTAACACTGTTTGATGTAAAGGGGCAGGATCCCTCTGGTTTGTCGGGGACTTTGAAAGACTGTGAAACCACAAAAGACAAGCTGAAGTTCAGTATTTTCAGCAAGGAAGAGCACGGTAAGCTGAATGGCAAGATACCATCACTTGATCGACTTGATGATTTCTTGAATCGACTGCGAAAGCTTGTTGCCCTACCCGAACTCGACTTCCAAGTCGAATTGTCTTGGAAGACTACACGTTGCACGCAAGAGTGCGAATGCGATACCATCGCTATGCACTTCAAAGAAGAGTACCGATTTCAAGGAAAGTTTTCCATGAAAAGAGGTCGCATTCCGGTTCCCCAGATACCTGGAACATGGTTAGAAATTGCAGGGGATCTCCGTTTGGACTTTAACTATTATCATGAGCACGGCGGCTGTGACAAGATCGACAAGCGCGAAACTTGTTTTGGCGGAGGGGGGAAGCTGGAAATATCGTATTGCGGAGGAGCTCCAAGTGTACTGCAAGGGTGTATCAAAGCATCAATTGATTGTTACGGCAAGGGATGTTTGTCTCTTAAGACAGGTGTAAATAATAATTCCAATTGCACGTTGAAAATTTCGACCGAAGGTTGCTATGGTCCTTTTTGTCGAGAGACGGAAGGAAGATCATGGGATATTTTTTGATGCGTAAAGACTAATGATTAATGGATTTCCACAGGGACGATCGCTTTTCGCAAAGGAAATTGCTATTGATCTACAACCCCAGAGCAGCCAACTCAATCTACTTTGGGTCCGTGGGGACCTTCTCCGAGAGTTACCACGGTTTTTCCGGATGACGGTAGCGTGGATATTTGTCGTTGTAGGAGCTACATGTATCCCAGAGTTGTGGGGAAAGTTTGCGTTTATCTTCATGGGATTGACAGCTTTCATGCTTCTCTGCACTAGTGTCTCAATCTCCATAACCAACGGTAAGTCCTTAGAGCGCAAGCAATCATTGTGGCGAATTCCTCTCGGATCAGAAAAGAGGCCCATTCCGCCCGGCAGTGTTTTCTCAATTCATAGAGTAAAAGAATCGGAAGGATACTCATCTTATCTTGTCTTAACGGATGGTGTTTCAGTGATTGAGGTACTACCCGTCCTGCACTACGACGATTATGGAGAGTTGTGCCGCAAGCTTAACATTGCGCTCAATTCAAGCAAATATCACGTATATTCTTAAGCGAGATCTGAGGAAGTATTTATGTTGTCGTGTTGGGTTACACCGAGCGCGTCTATCTGTTTTGCCCGTTTTGAAGTTGCGTACAAAAATGTGTGCTAGAGTTTAGCGGCTTTTCAAAAGGAAGTACCGCTATGTCCAAACGTAAGTTTTTATCGCCTGCGCAAAAGATCGCGATTGTAAGGGAGCATCTGATCGATGGAATCC
>CAIYZV010000127.1 GCA_903930765.1 uncultured Pirellula sp. | reverse complement strand
TGCGCGATCTTATCACCCGTCATGAGGCCTTGACGGTAGGTTGAAATCATACTTCCGCCAACCACACCGCTTCCAAGCAACGTATCGTAGAGAGAGTAGATAGGCACCGGGGAAGCGTCAGAGACACTTTGAAGATACTCATAGGTGGTGTAGTGGTTCCCCAATCGATCTTTAACGGTAGAGAGCGCGACGACCGCAGTGTCGTTATTCAATTGAGAAAGTTTTCTTCTCGCTTCGGGGACCGTTAGCCCTTCCCAGAACTCGAGTTGAAGATCTCTATGAGCGTTTTTTTGCTCAAGTTCTGCCGAATCGCGAAGGAAGGTGTCTTGCTCGGAAGCACCGCATAGATAAACGATCCGTTTCGTTCCCGGGCGCAGTGCCTCGATGGCCTTGTAGGTTCCTTTGAAATCAAATTCGAATCCAACTCCTGTCACTGGATACTTGGAGATGGCAAACTCTGCAAACGAGTGGGGGACAGAACAAAAAATGATAGGAGTGTTTTGGAAGATGTTTTGTTTGTTGGTCAGCAGAAACGAGAGCGAGGGGATGTAGATGGGGACCACCACATCGGCTGGCTTTTTTGCGTACTTGGTGCTGAGAAGATCGATCCAGCCTTGAAGGTACATTGGATCGTTGTTGTGAATCAGGTCGAGGTATTCAATTTCGAACTCGATAGGGCCGTTATAGTTCTTTCGAACCGCTTCCATAATTCCTCGTTGCCAGTCGGCGTTTAACGGCGAAAGCTGTCGGAAGGTCGAAACGATCGCGATGCGTTTAGCGACTTGCTCTTTTTCCGAGGAAGCATCGGGCGGAATCGGATCGCTAGCCCATAGTCGCGATGGGCCTAGGAAGACGATGATGGAGACTGCCCAAACGATCAATAGTTGCATGCTAAACCGCGGGTGTAAGTGATGGTGCTGAATGGGGATAATTCTATGCGGTAAACCGAGATCATGGCTAGTCAGCGGGCTGGTCAATTTGTTAAACTACAGCGGTTCGTTTCGTTGCGAAATTGTGCCTTCGATCGTTTTTCTCTACAGGGGGAACCTGCGATGCGTGTTTTCCGCAAGGTTGTCGTGATCGGCTTGGTAGTCGCGATATCGATTCGCACGACCCCCATTCCAGCCGATGCGTGTTGTCCGGCGTTCCGTGCGGGTAGGGATGTGCAGATCGCCGATCAGAGAATCTTGGTCGCCTGGGATCCGCACACCAAGATGGAGCATTTCGTGCGTGAGGCGGGTTTTCGAGTCTCGGACGATAGGTCGGATGCGACGAGTGCCGAAGATGGAAATGCCGAAGCAAGAAACGAAGACTTTGGTTTTCTCGTTCCCTCACCAACTTCCCCCGAGGTTGAAGAATCCGATCGGGATGTTTTTCTGCGTTTGGAATCGCAAGTGCGACCAATCATCCAACGGGTGAATCGTTGGCGCGTTGATTTTACTCCAGGGCTTTTGCGACCGTTCAAACTTGAGAAGACCTTACTGGGAAAGGGAGGATTACCACCCAACGTTGCGACCGATGTTCGCGTGCTCGAAACCAAGCAAGTAGCCGGATACGATGTTGCGATTCTTCAAGCCGACGACGCGGGTGCATTGCAAGTGTGGCTGAAGGACCATGGATACGCGATGCGTGACTCCATGAAGGACTGGGTGCAACCGTACATTGAGAAGGGGTGGGTGATTACTGCCTTCAAATACGCCGAAGGATCTACTCGCACAAATGTCGGAGCAGTCCGGATGTCGTTTCGTACGGACCGACCTGTGTTCCCGTACCGCGTCCCAAGCGACCAACATGTCGACCTTAAGAATGGCCGAGGCAATACGTTGCGTGCCTATGTTGTTGGACCTGGGAAGGCGGAGGGGCGCCTCGGAGAAGGTGCCAACGCATCGCCTTGGGCGAGCAAATCCGCGGTGCGTTATTCGAAGCCATTGGCGAAAGGGTCACTGTTAGGCTTGTTGCGAGGTGCGATTGCCCACGATGACTTCAATGAGCCACTGTGGTTAACCGCAATCGACGACCACACGTGGCCTTCGGGGAGTGACGATCTTTGGTTTGACTTTGATCCAAAGGGAACTGAGTACCAACAAATCAACACCGTCATGGTTCCCCGAACCGTACCGATCCCATTGGATTTAGTCGCATTGTTCTGCGTATCGTATCTTGCGATACGCCGCCGACGTAAATCGTCTTCCGTGTAAATCG
>CAIYZV010000126.1 GCA_903930765.1 uncultured Pirellula sp. | reverse complement strand
AGCGAAGACGTCCGAGCCCTCAGCGTGAGCGCCGGGTCGAGGCACATTGGTATCGCTCGTAGCAAAGTTTGGATCATAACTAGCGGCGGGGGATATCGGGTTCATGCGTCCAGTCGCCACTTGCTTACACGCGTGGCTCGGATTGTTTGTTTCGCGTATCGAAGACGTCCGAGCCCTCAGCGTGAGCGCCGGGTAGAGGCACATTGGTATCGCTCGTAGCAAAGTTTGGATCATAACTAGCGGCGGGGGATATCGGGTTCGTGCGTCCAGTCGCCACTTGCTCACACGCGTGGCTCGGATGGGCCATACCTCGCACTAAGGGATGATTTCGTTTAGAAACGCGACGACTTCTTGATGCACATCGGCCGCAGGGCGATTTGCAACAACCAGCTTCGTATGGCCACCGCACTTGTGGATCTGGTCGACAAACCCAGCCCGGACTTTTTCGAAGTAACCGATCCCGCGTTTCTCGAGTCGGTCTTGTCCCCGTTGGATGCGAGAGGCTGCAATCGCAGGGTCCAGGTCCAGCACGATGGTGACGTCGGGCATCAAGCCACCGGTCGCGATTCGTCCGACAGTCCATAACGCATCCACATCCATTCCACCGGCTGAGCCTTGGTAGACGACATTGGCTAGCAAGTAGCGATCGCAGATCACTGTTGCACCGGATTCCAACGCAGGTCGAATTTGCTCGGCAACCAATTGGGCTCGAGCAGCCATATAGAGCAGCATCTCCGCGGTGTTCGCAAGCGGGATGTCTTCGCGATGAAGCAGGATCTCACGCACCGCGTTTCCGAGCGGAGTGGATCCTGGATCTCGAAACTGAGCAACCTGCAGCCCTCTGCCTTCCAGGTACTTGGCAAGCAATTCGATTTGGGTCGATTTGCCACCACCGTCGATACCGTCAAGCGTTATGAACACGTCGATTGTTCCAAATGAAAAAGGGGTTGGATCTAGCCGCGCACTACGAGCCTCGCGTTACATCGCGAACGATTCCAAATCCTCCTGCGGAGCGACTTGATAACCCTGCGGTTCCATGGAGCAACCAGCTCGGCCTTGGCTGAGGGATCGGATCGCACTGGAGTAGCCGAACAGTTCCTTGAGGGGTGCGATAGCTGACACGCTGGTGATAGCACCGCGGGCTTCGGTCCGTTCGATCAAGCCGCGGCGTTGTTGGAGGTCTCCGACGATTTCTCCTAAGTAATCGGGAGGGGTGGTGATCTCCATCTTCATCACCGGTTCCAAGAGGGACGGCTTGCCCGCGCGGAGACCTTCGTCGAACGCGTCGTTGGCGGCGATGCGGAATGCAACCTCATCGGAGCCCACTTCGGCTACTTCCGCGCTGAGCACGCTGATGCGGATGCCGGTCAGTGGGAACGAGCCCACCAGCCCGCCACCTTCGGCGCGGTTGCGAAGTTCTTCGAGGGCCGCTTGTCGAAGGCTTTCTGGAAGCATCTTCTCGGGCGGAGTGCGATCGAGAACAATCACCTTCGCTGACAAATCGTCCAAGGGTTCGAAGCGGACTTGAAGACGGGCGAACAAGTTTTGCGAGCCGACTTGGCGATTGCATTGTCCTGTGACCTCGGCAGCCGATGCGATCGTTTCGCGATAGCTGACCCGTGGCTTGTAGAATTTCACGTTCAAGTGGAAATCGCGAACGAGTCGATTCTTGATCACTTCCAAATGGAGCTCACCCATACCGGAAATGATCGTCTGGCCGGACTCCGAGCTCTCAGCTGCGTGGAACGTCGGATCCTGACGCTTGAGCATGTCGAGTACTTCGGCGAGCTTTTTGCGTTCGGTTGTATTCTCGGGTTCGATCGCCATGGAGATCACGGACTGCGCGAATTGGATCGATGGCAATTCGATCATGTCGCGGGTGTCGCAAAGGGTATCCCCGGTGATGGAATCGCGAGGTCCGATCGCACAGGCGATGTCGCCGCATTCCAGGGCATCGATCTGGCCTTGCTTTTCGCGCTTCGTCGCATGGATTTGCCAAAGCTGAGCGACGTTTTCTTTCTTGTCGCGATTCGGGTTGTACACGCGCGAGTTGGACTCGAGGCGACCCGAGTAGACGCGGATCCAAAACATATCCCCCGTCTTCGCCGGAAGGATCTTGAACACCAATGCACAGAACGGATCTTTCGGGTCGGGTTTACGCAGGAGGAGTTTGTCCCGTTTTTTGGGATCGACGCCTTGGACCGGAGGCCGATCGAGTGGGCAAGGCAAATAGTGGCTGACCCCGTCGAGCAGTGGTTGGACGCCGACGCCGTGCAACGCGGAGCCGCAGAAGACGGGTTGGATTTTTTGGGCGATGCACGCTTCGCGGAGGGCCTTGCGAATCAACTCGGGCGGGATCGGCTTTTCCTCCATCGCCAGTTCCATCATTTCCGCGTTGAAGGAGTAAAGCTTTTCGAGCATCACATTGCGCCAATCCTTGGCATCGGCGACGAGCTCTTCGGGAATCTCCTGAGACATCACGGTCCGCCCCGAGTCTTCGTGGTTGAAGGTGAGGTACTTGAGATCGATCAGATCGATAATGCCGCGAAAGGGATCGCTGGTATGGCTCGGGCCTTGTCCGACCGGAATCTGGATCGCGAGCGGATCGGCACCCAGTCGCGGGCTGATTTCGTCGAGAACACGATAGAAGTCAGCTCCTTCGCGGTCGAGTTTATTGATAAAGACGATGCGAGGTACACCGTACTTGTTGGCTTGTCGCCACACCGTTTCGCTCTGAGCCTCAACCCCTTCGCGGGCACTGAACACGACCACCGCACCGTCGAGGACTCGCAAGCATCGTTCGACTTCCGCGGTAAAGTCGACGTGGCCCGGGGTATCGAGCAGGTTGACCGAACATTCTTTCCATCGAAACGTAACGCAAGCGGCAAAGATCGTGATCCCTCGCTGCTGCTCTTCGGGATCGTCATCGGTTTCCGTGGTGCCCGAATCGACGGCACCAGCGCGGTGCTTGGTACCGCTCATGTAGAGCATCTGCTCGGTCACGGTGGTTTTACCCGCATCGATGTGAGCGATGATGCCGATGTTTCGAATCGATGTCAGTTCACGAGCCATATTAGCAGTGCAATTCCAGAGAGGATATCTTCGCAGGGAACAAGTCATTCTTTGCGCCGTTGTACAAACAGGGCGCAGGGAGCGTCGATCGCGTGACACCTAAGCGACCAATAAATCCGTTGAGGATTCATCGCCCCGCGGTATCACGGTCTCGGGGGTTCACAGTCTCGGGGGTTCACAGTCTCACGGGACATAACGCCGTGTTACGCTTTGGGCGGTTTCCGAAGGTCCAGCCACTCGCTGTGGAAGACTCCGTCGCGGTCCACGCGTTGGTAGGTGTGCGCGCCGAAATAATCTCGTTGTGCTTGGAGCAAGTTCGACGGTAGTCTGGCGAGTCGATAGCTGTCGTAGTACGCGAGGGCCGTCGAGAAGGCTGGAACGGGAAGGCCGAGATGGCTTGCGGCCATGACCACGGCTCGCCACGAGGCTTGGGCCTTCTCGATGGCTTGGGTGAAGTATGGAAACAGTAGCAAGTTTTCAAGATCGGGCTGGGCATCAAAGGCTTCTTTGATCCGATCCAGGAATTGAGCACGGATGATGCATCCACCTCGCCATAGCAGTGCACAATCCCCGTAGTTGAGTCCCCAATTGTGCTCGCGGCTCGCTTCTTGCAACTGCACAAAGCCTTGGGCGTACGAGCAAATCTTCGATGCATACAGCGCCTGTCGCACGGCTTCGACAAACTGCTTGCGATCGCTAACCAATTGCTTGACGGCACCGTCGAAGGCTGGGTTGTGTGAAGCGGCAGGGCCGGGGAGAACCTTGCTCGCACGGACGCGAGCTTGCTTCATTGCGGCTAAGCATCGAGCGTATACTGCGGTCGTGACCAAGGTGCTCGGCACGCCTAGATCGAGGGCCAATTGGCTCATCCACTTGCCAGTCCCCTTCGCTCCAGCAACATCGAGGATTTTGTCGACGAGGTAACCATCTCCACCTGCATCGTCCTTCACGCTGAAGATGTCGCGGCTGATCTCGATAAGGTAGCTTTGTAGTTCGCCAAGATTCCAATCGGCAAAGACATCGTAAAGCTCATCGTTGGAGAGACCAGCGGCTTCTTTGAGCAAGAAGTAGGCTTCGCAGATCAACTGCATATCGCCGTATTCGATTCCGTTGTGCACCATTTTAACATAGTGTCCGGCACCTCGAGGACCAACCCACTCGCAGCAAGGTATGTCGTTCTTCGGTCCGACCTTGGCAGCGATCGATTGGAAGATCGGCTTGATGGTTTCCCAAGCGGCTTTGCTACCGCCGGGCATCAAGCTCGGGCCTTTGAGGGCTCCCTCTTCACCACCCGAGACGCCCGAGCCGACGAAAAGTAGGCCCTTGCTCTCGACATACTGCGTGCGTCGCTCGGTATCGACGTAGTGGGTGTTGCCACCGTCGACCAGAATGTCGCCCGGTTCCAAGTGAGGGAGCAGCTGCTCGATCAGATCATCGACCGCAGGGCCCGCTTTCACCAGCATCATGACCAACCGAGGGCGTTTGAGATTCTTTACCATTTCGACGATCGAGTGGCATCCGAGGAAATTCTTCCCCTTGGCACGACCCGCGATCAGCTCGTCGACCTTTTCGGTGGTTCGGTTGAAGACAGCGACGCGGTACCCGCGGCTCTCCACGTTCAAAGCCAAGTTTTCACCCATCACCGCTAGGCCGATCAGGCCGAAATCACACAATTCGCTCATGCTCGTAACTCTCTCGAACGCCGCTATGGACCGCAGGAAAATATCTAGGAAAGGGAAGCGGGCATTCTATCCGCCAGTCCCCTCATCATCAATCGATTCGCGTCCGACCCAAGGAATGCCACTAACCCCCAGGAATACCCCTAACCCCCAGGAATACCGTCAGGAATCCTCATGGTTGACACCTTGCTAAACTCCAGCATTAGCGAAACTAAGCTTCCCGCCCCCACATATTGTGCACAAGGT
>CAIYZV010000125.1 GCA_903930765.1 uncultured Pirellula sp. | reverse complement strand
TTTGGATTTTTTTCAAGTTTCACTAAATCGATGTTCACTCTGTCGCAAGCAACACTCTGTCGCAAGCAACACTCTGTCGCAAGCAACCCGAGTCGCCAAGCCGAGCAACGCAAAATGCAGTACCCAACTAGACCACGGCGCGATCTCATGGCCTCTCTATCTCAGGGCCTCTCTATCTAAGGGCCGCCCTCGACGCCGCTGCAAACAAAGCAACAGATTCGAGCAGCATGTCCTCAGGAATGTTCAGCGGTGGAATCAATGCCACGCGATCCCTGCGAGGACCCGTCAAGTGGACCAGTACCCCCAAACCACTCAGAACCACCGTGAATCGCTTGGCTACGTCAACTCCAGGATCTCCCAGTGCATCAAAGCTCAAAACACTCGCCATGCCACGGCCTTCGATCCGTACGCACCCAGGCATGTTATCCCTCAGAAGCTCTCGAAATGCACCCCCTTTTTGTGCCAACGCCTGAGGCTTGTCCGCCTTCGGTCTACCCACTTTTGGAACCCTTCCAGCAGAAATGACTTCCTCCTCCATCACCCGGAGCACCTCGGCAGCAATACGACACGCTAATGGCGTCGCAGCGAAGGTTTCGGACTCGATCGCTGAGGGCAATCGATCCATCCAATCTCCGGGTCCCAAAACCGCCGAGATCGGAACCATCCCTCCGCCCAGCGACTTGCCTAGAACCACAAGGTCAGGCGACCACCCATCGTCGATCCCCACTAAGAGGGGACCTAACCTCCCGAGCCCCATCTGAATCTCATCGCTGACGACGACCAACCCTAACGATTTTGCAAATTCAATCAATCGACGGTAATAGGGGACCGATGCGAACCAATACCCCCGCGCTCCGATCGCCGGCTCGACAATCAAAACAGATAATCGATCCGCGTGAACCGATAGCAGTTTTTTCGCAACTGCAAGTGCTTCATCGCAGACGCAGCAATCCTCCCCTGAGCAAACGAAGGGCACCCCTGTTGCTGCGAAACCTGGTGCTGCGACCCCTGTTGCTGCCAAACCGTGCCGAGGAAATGGGATGATCAATGTGTGCAAGCAGTTCTCATCGAGCGCGTTCGAACGGGCCGTATCACTGATCATCGCACTTCCCATGGAGCGACCGTGGTACCCTAAATCAAATCGCGCGACTCCCCCCGCTCTAACCGCCGAAGCAACTCGCCACGCCAATTCGACCCCTCGAGCACCCGTCGTGCTCAGCCAAACCTTGACGTCGCTCGCTCTATCGCTCTGCGAGGCTCGCCACAACTCCGCGAGTCTGCTTTCCAACGCATCGCGCCACGGGGACTCTCCTCCATTTGCAAAGGCCAATGTCTGCAGTTGCTCCATCGCCGCAGATACCAAGCGTGGATGCGAGTGCCCGAGATTGCAGGCGGAATATCCGCAGATCATGTCGAGATAACGCCGACCACTTGCGTCCCATACATGGGGCCCGTATCCCCGCACCAATTGCAGCGTGTGCAGAGGATCATACGATCTCAAGGTTCCTAAAGGGCGAAGTGAATGCATCGTCTTTCGCCTTTATCGCTCATCACTCAGCTCTCATCACCAAATTCGAGGAACGCCCCTTACTAAGGAGCATCCTTATTTACAGTTCCTGCAATCGGACTCGATCCAATAGAGGCTCAATAATGGCTCGAGGCACGAACTTTTCCAAGGCTCTTCCGTGTCCCAAGCTTGCGATCTGCTTGATCAAACTACTCGACACGTGCGCGTACTCTTCATCGGCCATGAGAAACACCGTCTCAATCTCCGGATCGAGCTGACGGTTGGCCATCATCATGGTGAACTCGCCTGCGATATCGGTCAGTGGCCGCACCCCACGCACCATCACCTTGGCACCTAACCGGCGCACAAAGTCAACCGCCAGTCCATCGAACGCTTCGACACGCACTCGTGGCAAATGCGAGGTTACCTCCTCCACCAATCGAAGTCGCTCATCGATCCCGAACAAGGGACTCTTTGCCATGTTCACACCTATGCCAATGACCAGTTCCTCGTAGAGTTGGGCCGATCGTTCGATGATGTGCAAATGCCCCAGCGTTACAGGATCAAACGAGCCGGTATACACCGCTTTGGTAGACGACAGCTTGATAGAAGGGATGGCCGGCATCGTGTAGCTCCTATTGGAAATTCGTCAGACTCGACGGCTTGCGAAGGTGCAGAAAAGACCAGAGGTAAAAAACAGCGCAAACCAACGCGAACAAAACACCCATCGCAGCCGCGACTGCAAAAAAGCCTTGGAACAACATCCCGAAGTCTTCGGGGAGCTCTTGGCCATTGGGTAGCTTTGACTGGGCCTTCATCGATGCCATCACGTCGTTCTGCACACCGAACTGGTTGTAGATATTGACGGGGAGCGCAATCAACATCCAAATCGCCGTGGCCAAGCACGCTCGCGCCAACGTGACCGCCCCCCAAAGCCTTTTTTTCAAAGTTCCGATCGCTCCGGCCACCAACGCAACCGAGAGGGCAAACGAAGCGAATAGCATCACCAAACCTATCGGCGAAAAAAGTTGCTTCGACGCCGACTTCAATTGAGCGACCTGGGCTTCATCGCCACCAGTAGCTTCCGCAATGAAGAACATCATCGCCGCGCTCAACGGCGCCATTACGGAATTGATTAACCCCAGAGCACCTAGTACCAAAAGGACAATCGCAAGGGTCTTCGTGGAACTCCTCCCTTGCGAACCGTCACTCACAACCTGAGCCCGATTGCCCCCGGGAACAAAAACTCCGCTGAACTCATTCGGCGACTCGCCCATCGCATTCCCTCCCCTTCGAACTTGCAATTTCAAACTTGCAATCATCGACTGCCCCCAACCGACGCACCTCGACGCACCTCGACGCCACACCATGAATGTTCGCGTCGAGTGCAATCTTACCTGCAAGGCTAACTCTGGGAGTAGGCAGCCAAGCGTATTGGCTATTCAATTCCCGGAAAAACGGGAACGGTAACTCGTCCGACACGATTATTGATGGATTTTCCGCTCAGCTATTCTCCGCTCAGCATTAACCATTCGGGATGGGCTTCCGCATGATCGGCGACCTCGGTCAGGATTTCTTGCAAGTCAATTCGTGGATACCATCCCCAACTGTCTTGGGCTAGCGACGAATCAAGCACGATCCATGGGCAATCGTACAACCGCGTCGCAGCCTCGTGTTCGATAACCACTCGCCGTTCGATTCCCTTTTGCCCGCTCTGTTGCTGCCCGCTGGAATGCCTCCAACGTTTCTCGCACCATTTTGTCAATTCCGCGAGTGAAAAACTCGATTGGATCCCACCCGACACATTGCACACGAGGGGTTTCGAGACATCTGTCCCCACCGCGATCTGTCGCTCGATCAACTCCCACAGATCGCGAGGATGCAGGCAGTCTCGAACCTGATGTCCAGCACCGTCAAACCCAATCATTCGAAGTATTCCCCGGTGCAAGTAGCGATGCAACCAGAACGCAATGATGCCTTGATCCGCTTTTCCGAACTGCCCCGCTCCGGCCATCAGGCCGCACCGATCGATCCAAAGAGGGAACCCAAATGCATTCGCATATTCCCTGGCCAGCAATTCCGACGCGAGTTTGCTCGAGCCGTAAAGGGACAAAGGCGGTTCGGTCGAAAAGCTTTCGGAGATACCGCGACTGCTGAGGCCAACGGGCAAGGCAGGCTCGCTGGTGTCGCTCGTCGCAACTTCCCAGTTCGGCTCGAATCGCTGTGCGTCGACTCGGCATGGAATCCGAGCGAGTTCCCTCACGGAATAGACTCGCGACGTGCTGACTGCGATCAATCCCGCCGAGTGCTCCTTGCAGTACTCTAAAACATTCACCGTCCCCCAAAGGTTGTGCTCCATCGCGGTGCGCGACGATGAATGCGTCCCAAAAGAACCACCTTCGGTCCCCGCCAGAACGCTCGGATTGGCAGCGCAATCGATGACCCAATCCGCAGCAGGGATCGACCGAGAGAACGCGTCATCGCGTAGATCCGCATCGAACACTCGGACGCCGAGTTTTTCCAATGGAGAGCGGTTGGTGCGACTCCCGGACCTTAAGAAATGATCGCATCCGAACAGATTCCAGTCCGGATGCCGATCCGCGATGACTCGAGCTAGCGATGAGCCTACGAATCCGCAGACCCCAGTGATGAAAACTCGCATGTCCCAACCGCAATGTTGATTGAGTTTTCGGGCTCGAAATCCGACGCCCTAAAGATCGCGTCCACATCAACCCCAAAGCCCGAACGTTGAGGGGACTTTTTTAGGATCAATGGCGACTTGGACTAGACCAACTTCCAGGCTGCGACCAATTGCTCAGCGCCTGGGCTCAAACGTCGGACCTTGTGCGCGATGATCGCCTTCTCAGACTTACTGGCCTTTTCCGCTCGCTTATGGAGTTTGGTCAGTTTGACTTTGCGATTGCGACGACGACGCAATTCTTTGGTGCGTTCAATTCCCATGATATCGTGATTGTTGTAATGAGAGTTATAAGTCGGTGATCGAAACGAAATCTAGCCCCATCGAGCGGGGGTTAGAACGATAGCCGAAGCCTCCTCATCCGTCAACGATTGTCCTTGGGTTTGTCGATTGAGGGGGCTGGTTTATGCTCTGAAGGGTTTGTCCTCTGGTGGTGGGTTTGTCCTCTGGCCGGAACAGCAAACTTCTGGCAAGATGGTGCAAAGTGCTGCGCACGACGCTTCGTGATCCCCCACGCGTTCTCGGCACCCACCTAAGCGCACTAAGGATTCCCAATTACCATGGAAAAACCCACGGCCATCGTCCTTGCCGCCGGCAAGGGAACTCGGATGAAAAGCGACTTGCCCAAGGTCCTCTTTCCGGTCCTCGGCCGAGCGATGATCCATTGGGTCCTCGATGCCCTTGAGAGTGCAGGTATCGAGCGGATGATCGTCGTCGTCGGCTACCGAGCCGATTTGGTGAAGGCGGAATTGTCAGAGCGACGCGGTGTCGAATTTGCCATCCAAGAAGAGCAACTCGGGACCGGTCATGCCGTGCGCATGGCAAAAGAACACTTGGAAACCGGATCTGGCCCAGTACTCGTCGTCGCGGGAGACTCCCCGTTGGTGCAATCGAGTTCGCTTCACGAACTAATATCGGCCTTCCATCAGGGGGGGTATTCGTGCCTCTTAGGTACCTTGGTCAAGGAAAATCCGGTGGGGCTGGGGCGGATTGTGCGTGACGGTTCAGGGGCGTTCGCGAGGATCGTGGAGCAAAAGGACGCTTCGCCGGAACAATTAGAGATCCGCGAAGTGAACATGAGTACGTACTTATTCGACCGAGAAAGCCTTCTGTGGGCACTCGATCATTTGAAGAATGAAAACGCTCAATCAGAATATTATTTGACCGATTGCCCCGAATTGCTCTTAAAGACAGGTCGACGTGTCGATGCGCTCGCTACCCTCAAGGCCTGCGAAGCATTGAGCATCAATACGGTCGACGAACTCGGCTTGGTCGAGTCGAAAATGAAGGAGATGGGTTACGCATGCGTGAATTGAAGATTTTTAGCGGTCGCGCCAATCCCCAATTGGCGAAAGACATTTGCGACTTCCTTCATCTCGATCTCGGCTCGATTGAGCTAGGAAAATTCCCGGACGGAGAGAACTTTTGCAAAATCCAAGAGGACGTGCGTGGCCGGGATGTCTACCTCATCCAACCGACCTGCCCTCCGGTCAACGATAACTTGCTCGAATTGCTGATCATGATCGATTCGTGCAAACGCGCAAGCGCCGCCCGGATCACCGCGGTGATACCCTATTACGGCTACGCTCGACAAGACCGCAAAGACGAAGGTCGGGTACCGATAACTGCAAAGTTGGTGGCGAACCTGATCACGCGTGCCGGTGCGGACCGCGTTCTCGCGATGGACCTGCACGCGCCTCAAATCCAAGGCTTCTTCGACGTCCCAGTCGATCACCTTTACGCGGCACCCGCACTCACCAAGTACTTCCAAAATCAAGCCTTCGATCCAGAGGACATCGTCGTCGTAAGTCCGGATGAAGGGAGTATCAAGCGTGCATTCGGGCACTCCAAACGGATCGGTGGAAAATTAGCGATCATCGACAAGCACCGCGAGAACGCAGTTCGCACCCAACAGAAGAACATCATCGGTGGCCCGGTCGAAGGAAAAATCTGCCTGATGTTTGATGACATGATCAGCACCGGTGGCTCCATTTGTGGTGCTGCAAAGCTGGTCCACGAAGCCGGTGCTCGAGAAATCCATTTGGCTGCTACCCACGGTGTCCTTTGCGGTCCCGCAATCAAATTGCTCCGCGAAGCCCCCATCAAAAGCTTGGTGATCACCAACACGATCCCACTCACCCCCGAAAAACGACTGGACAGTATCCATGTCCTCACCGTCGCTCCACTCCTCGCCGAAGCCATCCGCCGGATCCACTCCAATAAATCGATCAGCCAGATGTTTACGACCGGAAGCGGCATCCAATAGGCAAACGAACATATCGCAACGAACATACCGCTACGAACATATCGCTAAGTAAAAATGCCCCCCCTGGACTCAGCCTTTCCCCGAGTAGTATTCGATTCCTGAATACGATTCTCTCGGAGTTCTGCTTTGCCAATCTGCTGTGCCAATCTGCTGTGTCGATCTGCTGTGTCAATCTTCTGTGCCAATCTGCTGTGCCAATCTGCTGTGTCAATCTGCGTAAAGTCTACGGACTCTCTCTTGAGAATGTTCCTTCTGTTGCGCGATTCCGCCCGCAGAGTACTTGCAACGACCTTTCAATCTTCGG
>CAIYZV010000124.1 GCA_903930765.1 uncultured Pirellula sp. | reverse complement strand
CTCCCAGACGATCTCGCCGGTCTTCTTGTTCAACGCATAGAGTTTGGATGGACCTTCGTGATCCCACGGCACGATCAGCAAGTCGTCAGCGATCGTGGGTGAGCTCCCTTCGCCGAACCCGGCGCGAATCTTCATGTCCCCCAGATCGCGTTTCCAAACAAGCTCGCCAGACATGCTGTAGCAAAACAATCCGCGTGATCCAAAGGTTGCGTACACCCGCTCACCGTCGGTGCACGGCGACCCTGAAGCGAATCCGTTCGTCTCGTGCGTACCTTCGTGAGGAGCCGCGACAACGGCGGATTGAGACCATTTCTCTTTCCCGGTAATTCTATCGAAGCACAGGACTCGAAAATCCCATTCGTTCTTCTTGCCGGTAGGGACCGCCGTCGTAACGAACACATGTTCACCCCATACCACGGGCGACGAAGAGCCATTCCCCGGGATTTCCACTTTCCATGATAAGTTTTTCCCGGCCCCAAACTCGATCGGTGGCTTCGCATCCAGTGAAACCCCATTGCCGATCGGACCGCGCCAATGCCCCCACTCGTCCGACAACCCTTGAGCGGCATTCCACGAACCTAACGCGGCAGCCAAACCGAGTCCTATCCAAAATGTTCGAGCATGTACAGGCTTGGAGTACGTGCCCCAAAGCCGACCGGACGTTGTACATAATGTAGCAAGTCGATTCACGCGCATTCTCCCAGCCCTCATCCGCTGTAGGTGAAACATAGCCATCGTCAATGCATGTATCTTAACGGCAGAATCTCCGACGCACACCTCGTAGTGGCTGGCGAATCGACCAGAACAGCGACAAAACAAGGATCATCGCAATTGTATGGCGAGAATGGTACATCACGTTGCCGAAAAACAAGCTGCATACCTCAGCCCGCCACCATCCGAACCATCTAGCCTCATTCTAAATGGATCGCAAGGCTCGAATCCAGTATTAAGTCTGGGTCTCGATCGCTACGGTCCGGTAACTCATGACCACAGTGATGAACGAAATTGGTCAATTGCTTGCATCGCACCATTAGTCGACTAGTTCCTTTGGCTATACCGTTCACTCTTTGGATTTCCTCCTGCTTGGAGATAGACCAATAAGTCGATGACCTCGTCCGCGGTCAATGTATCCAGTAGCCCGCCAGGCATCATCGATACCTTGCTAGCCTTGGTATCGACGATCTCATGGCGCTCGATGTTTGTGAAATTACCTGGATCGAGCATGTTGGTGGAAACCATCAGCACGTTGCCGTTCAGATTCGCCACCCGTCCAATGATCGTTTCTTCTTCCGTTTGGAAGATCGTAGCTTCGTACTGATCGCTGATCTCCTTGCTAGGCTCAATGATCGACGTCAGCATATCGCGAGGACTGAATCGCTGCGACGCTGCCGTCAAGTCTGGACCTTGAATCCCGCCCTGACCCGCAAAGCGATGGCACTTGTAGCACTGCGCCACGGCAAACATCTGCTTGCCTCGCTCATAATCAAACCCGGTCTTCTTCTCTTGGGCGAGTTTAGCAAGCTCATCCACTGTCCACTGCTTCACCTGCGATCGAGGTGCTAAGTCCGCCATCGGATCTTTCGGAGCGGGTGGAGGACCCACCAGTTCCCCAAGATTCGCTTTTTCTTCATCGCTCAACCAACCGATCGCCACTTGACGGATGTTCTCAATAAAACCGCCGAACGATGCACCCCCGCGGGCCGTTGCTATCTGATAGAACCACTGAAAATACGCCTTGCGAGTCTCATCGGTCCAGCCATCCTTAGCGTCTCGCAAGCAAAACGCGTAGTGGATCTGCTGCTCCGCCGAATTCGCCGTGCTCATTTGCGAAACACATCGCTCGATGATTTTGGGTGCTTGCAAATAAATCAACACGCGAGCCAATTCGCGATCCACCAACGAATCCCCATCAGGGCTTGGAAAATGCGAATCGAGTTGGGCAACGATCTTCTGACGAAGCTCTGGATCCCCTTCACCCAGTCTCATGAAGCTCAATTGGTAGGCTCGCAACAACTCCAGCTTTTCCGATCCGCTGAGCTTGCTCCACTGCAATCGAAGCAAACTGTTTTGAATCTCTTTTTGATCCGACGGAACACCCTTGCGAGCCAACGCCACCGCGAGGGTGATGGCCGCTTGAGGCGAAAGCGACTGATTGATCGGATCCCGCCACAACTTGGAATCTTGATGCTCAAGGGCCAAACGTGCGGCCGTTCGAACGGCGCGGTCTGGACTCCCCAAGTGCTTCATGGCTAAATCGATGTCGAACTTCGCTCCATCCCGATGCATCGCCTCCAACGATCGTCGAACGGCCCGTGCAGCTGCCGCCGCTACCGTATCGGGATACTGAGCCTGGGCCGTGCTCTCACCCCCGACATACTTGATCCGGTAAAGAGCCGACTGGACCTTGCGTCCGCCGATGGTCATGTACATACAACCCTCCGACGGGTGGATCACCAAATCGGTAACCGGCATCGGCGAAGCGCTGACGAATGGTTCAAACGTACTCTTATATGTGGACCCGTCCGGCTCCAGATTCACCGCGTAAACAACACCATAGCTCCAGTCGCTGATGAACAGCGCATTCTGAAATTTGGCTGGGAACTTAGCCCCCGTCCCAAATACAATTCCCGTCGGCGAACCGTATCCGATATTGGCAACGGCTCCGAAGCTGTCCGCGAAATACTCAGGCCACTTGCCCGTCCCATTGCGCCATCCAAACTCAGCACCACTGATCACGTGATTGACGCGAGTCGGTCGATACCATGGTGTACCGATATCCCACTCCATGTCCGCATCGTAGGTGAACAAGTCCCCATTGGGATTGAAAGCGATATCGTACTCATTTCGGAAACCTGTCGCGACCAGTTCCACATCGCTTCCATCCGGCTTCATACTTAAGACAAAGCCGCCTGGGGCAAGCCGTGTCGCCATAAACCCACGCGCATCGGGCATCCGCCCGAGCATGTGATCCTCTCCCCAATGACGAGGCACGCGAGAAGCATCGATCTTTGCTGGTAGATCCGTTTGATTCCCCGCGCACATGTAAAGTCGACCATCGGGCCCTGGAATGATGGCGTGCGGACCATGCTCACCACCACCCTCGAGCGGTATCAGGTGCTCGATCTTTTCAAACTGATCATCGCCATCGAGATCCTGCAATCGATACAGCCCTGCACCCGTCGGCCCCTTGCCGTTCACATCGACATACAAGCCATCTTGGGTGTGAAGCAATCCTTGCGCCATCCCGATTTCGACCGCAAGTGGCTCCACCACCGTCTTGCTCGCATCCTCCCCACTCGGAGCAGGCGTCACACGGTAGAGCTTGCCATACTGGTCCGACACAATCAGCCGACCCTTCATGTCGACGCACATCGCCACCCAGGAGCCTTGCTCGGCTAAGGAAACCTCATGCACCATCTCTACTTCAAAGCCCGCTGGAACGCGGAACGCCTTGGTCGGCGTCGCACCGAGGCCTTGGCCATGAGCCCGCGACTCGCAAAAGGGACCAGCGGACAAAAAGGCAGCCATCGGTAACGCGAAAGCGAGAACCGACAATCGAGATAATGAAAAACGGATTCGCATGATGTCGTTTGATTTGTGAGAAAGTGAGAAAGCATGATCGATTTTATCATCGACCCGAGAACCACCAACGGAATCGGAACGCGGGTGACAGCATCCGCGACTCCGACTCCAGCTTCATGGATTTAAAAATCGTGTTGCGAAGAATCGCAAACTAAGCGAACAGTTCAGTAACCGCTTGGCCTTTGACCAACTCGCGTGGTTGATTCAAGTGGTTGTACACAATGGTCTCTGGATCAATCCCGAACGCATGGTAGATCGTTGCCAGCAGTTGGGCTGGATGGACCGGCGAATCCACGGGAGCACTGGCGGTCTTATCGCTCTTGCCATGGACATAACCCCGCTTGATCCCCGCCCCCGCGATAACCGAGGTGTAGCAGTACGGCCAGTGATCCCGACCATCGTCGCTGTTTCCATTGCCGCTGGTGCTAACCCCACGCTCGGGCGATCGCCCAAACTCGCCGACGGCAACGACCAAGGTATCCTCGAGCAAGCCGCGTTGATCCAAGTCTTCGATCAGCGTTGACAGGCCCGCATCGAGCATTGGTCCCGACTGGTTCTTCATCCGCTTGGACAGATCGACGTGATGGTCCCACGAGTGGTTGTCACTGTTGGCAATCTTTGGCCAAATCACTTCGACAACCCGTGTTCCCGCCTCAACCAAT
>CAIYZV010000123.1 GCA_903930765.1 uncultured Pirellula sp. | reverse complement strand
GCTCCAGCAGTGGCTACGGGGCTCAAACTCGCCCGACCTGATCTCAGCGTTTGGGTCATCACAGGTGACGGAGATTCCCTCAGCATCGGCGGCAACCACTTCATCCATTTGCTGCGCCGCAACGTCGATCTCAATATCGTATTGTTCAATAATCGGATTTATGGCCTGACCAAAGGCCAGTATTCACCGACCAGCGTCGAAGGACAGATTACCAAGAGCACGCCGATGGGAGTTGTTGACCATCCCCTCAATCCGATCAGCATCGCGATCGGGGCCGAAGCCACCTTTATCGCTCGTTCGGTCGACAGCAACATCAAGCATTTGGCGAACGTCCTCAAGCGAGCCGCTGCACACCGCGGCACGAGCTTTGTCGAAGTCTACCAAAACTGCAACGTGTTCAACGACGGAGCGTTTAGCTATGCGCAAGACAAAGCCACGCGGGACGACACCACGATCGAACTCGAGCATGGCAAGCCGATGATCTTCGGCAAGGATCGGGACAAGGGGATCCGTCTGAACGGGCTCTCCCTGGAGATCGTGGATCTCGCAGATGGGAAAGTCAAAGAAGACGATTTGCTCTTCCACGACGAATATGCTGATCCGGCTCTCGTGTACATTCTCTCCCGAATGCGGCACCCCGCATTCCCAGAACCGATCGGTGTCTTCCGAAATGTTGTCCACGAGACGTTCGAGGAAGCGGTGCGGGGGCAAATCGTCCAAGCAGTCTCGCAGCGAGGCAAAGGGGATCTTCAAAAGCTGTTAAGCAGTGGGGATACCTGGACCGTCAAGGCGTAGTACGTCTTCGAACCATACGCGCCATGGATCCTGAAAACACGCCACTAAAACCAGAGTCGCAAGAAGAGTTCTTTCGCAGGATTAGTCCCATGCTGCAGGACCTTGCGGAAGACCTGATCGCACGCGATCTACAATCCAAAATCGATGCTTCCGATTTGGTCCAACAGACCATGCTGGAAGCCTACGAGGACCTTGAGACACTCAAATCGAAAGACCCTGTCCACGTCGATTCATGGCTGCGGTCGATGCTGGTGAATAATTTCCTCGATGCCGTCCGGTACTTTCGCGAATCCCTCAAACGGGATATTGCACGAGAAGAGCCACTCTCACCGAGCTTAAACAACAAACTCGCTGACTCCGATTCCGGCGGATCGCGCCGCGAAAGCGAACTCAAACGCATGCACGCAGCGATGGGCAAGTTACCATCGGCCCACCAGCAGATCCTTAAATGGCGATACTTCGAAGGCTACTCGTATCGCAAGATTGCGGAGCTCGTCTCGCGCGGCGAAGACGCCGTACGAATGATGGTAAATCGCTCACTCGACCGACTCAACCAAGAAATCAGCAAACTGCGAGATTCATCGTCGGTGTGATCGGCTGCTTGGTACCCCATTGGTGACTCCGCCTGCGACATAGCAGCGAGGCTTTGCACCCCTTCGCGTCGCTTTACGCGCCAACAGATCGTCCTGAAACGATCATTGCTTTGCTGCCTGAGTAGATCACTTCCAACGGAAGAACCCCGCCCGCATCCCCGTCGATTTCATAAGCGACCTCGGGTTGAACGTTCGCAGCTGTATTTTCCGTCACCAACGAGATCCGAAGCCCCGATGTCTGAAATCGTTTCCAGGCGCCCGACTGCTCATGCACGCCTCGCACCACCATTCCATAGTTCCATAATCCCTGGCATAACCTTCCACCTTGAAACATGCCCACGTCGAGCAATCCATCCGAGATCGACGTCGACTCGATGATTCGAATCCCTGCGGCGTACCGCGGTACATTGAACGCAAAGACCCAATTGGCTGTGACAGACTCACCCCAATTCCCATCGGCATCGCGGCGCTGCACGCGAAACTTTGGCCATCGATACGAAAACATGGCCCGCAGAATCCCCATGCGGTAAACCGACCGGGTCACATGCGATTTGCGATTCTCGTGGACTTGTCGTACCACCTCGGCATCGAAACCAACACTGGCAACCAGCAGTGTCAATCGCCCATTGGCTAGAAACAAATCCAACGGCTCGGTGTGTAGCTTTTCGATGTGGGCTACTGTTCGATCGATGTCGCGAGTCATCCCGAAATAATTGGCGACCAAATTCTCAGACCCCAGTGGGAACAAGGTAACCGGAATACCCGAGGGGATTTTTGAAAGAACCAGCGATGCCGTTCCATCACCGCCTGCAGATACAACCGTGCGGAGTGTGCCCTCTCGCTGGAACATCTCAGTCCGCGAAGCCATCGCGTCAATATCTGTGTACATCTCCGTGATATATCCGCGTTGCTCGAGCGTTTTTCGAAGCGATGATGCCTGATCCAAGCCACTCCTCGCCCCAGACTTGGGATTGGCAGAGATGATCACCGTCGATGCGAGCGCCATGGTTGGTTCAAGTTACAAAAAAGAAAAAGGACGGCTCGCCTCGACCAACGTATCGGCGACGAGCCATCCTTTGTTTATCTACGATGCATCGGATTTCGTCGATGCACCTATCGTAGCTCCGACCCTAATCCGCGATTATTTTTCCATCAGCTTGCGGATCATTCCCTTAAGTTCTTCGATCTCTTTCCTGAGTTCGCCGATCTCTTCTTTAAGTGCATCGGTATTTCCCGCCATCATCCCCGGAAATGCTTGTCCTTGGATGGCAATACCTGCAGGTACTCGCGCGTCGTTTAAATCGAGAATCATCGCTGCTTCGGGAGCCAAATTAAAGTTGAACATGCCGACATCGGAGCCTTCGGTCTTCGCCGGAGTGATTTCAAATTTCATCTCCTTGCCGTCGCGTTCGATGAGCACGAGCAAGTCCTCATTCGCCTTACCCGCAGCCTGCACAGCCTCGAGCAAATCGGTGAATCCTTCGGCCTCTTTCCCATTGATCGAGAGGATCACATCCCCTTGCTCGATCCCCGCTTTCTCGGCCGGCGAGTCTTCCATCACTTCGCGCACGACCAAGCCTTCGGAATCTTCTCCTTCGCCCTCATCTTCAGGGACGATAGCGATGCCGATACGGTAACTAGGACCGTTCGCATCCATACGCATCATCTGACCTTGAACCATTTGGGGGATCATCCGGCGAACGTCCTCGATTTTGATCGCGTTCAAGGCTTGGCCCGCAGGGCCGGGTTGACCGAACATGGGTTGCCCCGGCAAGACCGGTAATTGCAAAGGCATGCCTTGCTGGATATTCAACTCCTGCGGTTTTCCATCCGGGCCGACAACGACAACACGTCCCTGGAGCGTCTTTTTGGTTTTATCTTTCGCGTTATCGTCCCCGTCACTCTTCTCGATAGCGGTGACAGTAATCGTACGCGTGGTGGCCCGGCCCTGACCTTCGACGGCATCGCCTACGGCCGTGGCTACTTTGGCACTCAATACACCCGCGATCGCTTGATCGACTTGCTTGAGGATCTTTTCTTGCTGTTCCTTGGGAAGATCTTTGATACCATCGCGTACCTTCTCCATGATCTTTTCAGCATTTTCGTCACCCGAACTGACCACTACGACCGTTTGCTGCTGTGCGGCTTTGCCATCGTCCGATGCTTGTTGAGCACGAGCGGAACTCGCACCTGCGAGCCCAAGAATAGCGACTCCTGTCAGCACGTTGGCCGCATACCACTGTCGATTCCATCGCAAAATGCTTTTCATAATTTCGTCAAACCCTTTTGTTAAACCCAAGTTGAAAAGTAATAGAATGTTTGCGCTTACAACCCGTAGGGCTTGAGCGAAACGTTATGGATAGGGAGGACCACCTTGCGGCCATCGCCTAAGTTTCCAGAATAGTACTGAGGCTTTACATCCATCTCGTAACCTTGCCGACGGAGTTGCTTGTTGAGTTTGGCCATCTCCAACGCCTCGCTCGCCATCAGCAGTTTTGGATCGATGTCTTTGGCATTCACCAACGGAATCTCTGATTTCTTGGAATCCAGCCCCGAGACGACCATGCGCATCGGTGCCGCTGCTTCCCATGTTGATTTGTAGCGAGAGGGGCTCTCGGTTGAGTTCCTGGCAACTTCGTTGTTCCCACCACGGCTATTACCAGCAATTAGAGTATTCCCAGCGATTAGAGGATCTTGCGTCATCGCCCCCCCCTGCCCTTCCCCGCCACCTTGCAAGGATCGCATCCAGGAACCTCCCGCCAAGCCAACTGTGAACAATGCACCTGCGGCCAAAGCACTTACCCAATTCCAGGATCGCCTTGTACCAGCCGACATGCCAGTCGAAGTACCGACGCCGTGATTAACGGTATCTTCATCCCGAATCAGTGAAGGGGCCGGATGAGCCAACATCACCGTCGGTGACTCTGCATGCGGTTGCACCGGCGCCGGCATACTCCCGGGTATGACCGCTCGCGAAATCTCACGACTCCACTGCTGCTCCTCGAGTAGCGACATAGCCAGCGACTTCCATTGCGTGGTATCGTCACCCAATCGACACAGCAAATCAGCACGCTGCGCGTGCGTCATCTCGCCATCGATCAATCGTTGTAGTTCTAATGGTGCCATACGACTCATCACCCTAAACAATTCACAACCATCAAAAAAAGACCAACTGCCAACTATCCCAACTGCGCTCGCAACGCCCGCCGCGCCTTGAGCAACCGATACTCGACCGTCTTGATCGAAATCCCTAAATGATCCGACAACTCCTGATACCCCCACCCCTCGGAGTACTTGAGCATCAACAATTGCCGATCCTGCGCCTCCAACTTGCGCAATCCATCCTCCACCGATCCAATCGCCTCCTGGCGCATCATCCACTCGCCAGGGAGACTCTCCCGGGACTCTTCCTCCACTCGGCCGGCTGCGATGGCCCCCTCGAGCAACTTGCGCCGTCGACCTGTCACACGGTGATGATTGATCACCTTGCGCAGAGCAATCCGGTACAGCCAAGGAGCCACTTTGGACGGATCCGTTGGACGGCTGGACTGTTTGATCGCTGCCAATGCAACCTCTTGAAGGACGTCCTCGGCCGCGTCCGGATCGGCCAGACGCGACCGAATCACCGTCGCTAACCAACGGCGATGCGTCTCCAAGGCTTGGCCCCAGTCAATGGTCGAGTCCGACTGGCCCGGCATAGGAAATCCCAATGAAACTGCAGTCATGATGCCTTTTTAGTCGCTCCCCCCCTGCCCTGCCCTGAGGAATATAGAAAAAACAGATTCAAACTTCTCTTGAAAAAACATAGGCTTCATTGTCTCTTCAGGTTTCGAACGCATACTTTCCCGTGCGAATCAGCCCCACCTGCCTTTCCAGCCGGAAGGAATCATCCGATCGTGCGATTTTATGCCCCTTTCCCAACAGCTTGTATAGCTATCATTTTTTTTGTTTCCACAGGACTTCTTGGTCCGGGACTAGATGCCTTCTCCATCCAAACGGCCGTTTTCGGGGACGATGCTGCGGCGGTTTCCGAAGTCGATCTGCGACCGATCGGCGGGCAATGGTATGTTACCAAGAATGAACCGGCCATCTATTACTACAAAGACGCCGACCGTTTCGTGGACTTGTTCTCGTACCACACGAAGGACTCCAATAAAGATGGGATCCCGAACCTGCAGATCACTTACGAGGAACGGTTTTTGATCCTGCGGAGCCAAGGTTACCCGAACCACCCCACCGCTATCTTTCCGAATAGCGATAACCCAAACTCGATCCGCGTCCAAGACTTCACATTCCGGCTACCGCTGGAGCCAAAGCT
>CAIYZV010000122.1 GCA_903930765.1 uncultured Pirellula sp. | reverse complement strand
CGATCGAAAAATATCGGCCTTGCTCCGAAGCATCCATGCAGTGGGCACGATCCAAGAGTTCATGCATCGCGGTTGGTGGTCTATCGCCTTGCAGTGGTGCAGCGGTCAAATAGCTATGACTCCACCACCCGAACTCAAAATCGGCTTGGTCCCGTGGGACCGATTGCGCGCTCATTGGAACCAATTGCTCCAGCTTCTCAATGATCCATCCGCCTCCTTAACTCCCACTGCAACTCCCACTGCAACCCCCACTGCAACCCCCACTGCAACTTCCACTGCAACCCCTACTGCATTCGTGAACACAACGGACCAGCTAGATCGGGAACCATCGGCCGATCGGTCCTCCATCGAAAACGATTCGCCGTCACACTCAACACCATCGCATGGAGATACAACTCATGGTGTAGTCACTACCGGTGAGGTTTCTAAAAGCGTTACACCTCTCAAGCAAACCACGCCCGAGCAGCTTGATCGCCAAAAAGATTCCAGGTTGGTCGAGATCCGTACCGCAAAAGATCCCTTGCTCCAGGAAAACCTCGAACGCCTACTCGATGACTGCCGAATGAACCAAGGAATCTTGTCGGTCGTCGTCGTTCGCTTGCATGTCGACAAGGGGGCCGGTCTACCGAACACCACAGGAGAACTCCACCGTTGGCAATCGGAGTACATCCGAGTTCTCGATCCCCTGACGGAACCTCTTTCCATATCTGGATTCCTCTCGGAGAACGGTGATTTGGCGTTGGTCATCCAAGACATCGAGCGATCCGAAATCGTTCAGATCGTAAGGGATGGATTCGCTGAAATGAATCAGAACATGGTCGCGAGTCACTCGCTTGCCGCCAATCGTCCAACCCCTTTCGTTGCAGGAATCAGCACTGTCAGTGGACCGTCGCGGTCGTTCGCAATCTCTCAACTGATCGATGCTGCTTGGCGATGTCTCGATGGAGCCATCGTACAAGGTGCCGGATCGGTCAAGTCGCTCGAAGTCTTTTAATCGCGAGGGTCCTTGGATTCCCCCCTGGCCTCTCTCTCATGGTACCGAAATCGGCTTTTGCAGATATGCGATCAGATCCGCCATCTGCTGACGATCGATCGAGGCCTCCAACCCGTCGGGCATCAAGGAACGATTGGTGTTTCTGAGAACATCAATCTCCGACCTCGGGATCCCACGGATCTCCGCATTGGTTTGCTTGATCGCGATACTCGTCGCTGTTTCGCTCACGAGCACTCCGGATACCACTTCGCCACTCTCCAGCAAACAGCTGTAGGCATAATATCCAGGTTGCACATCGGCGCTCGGAATCAAGATGTTGCGAAGGAGCTTTTCTTTGGAGTGCCCGACAACCGACGCTAGATTGGGGCCGATGTCGGTCCCTTCACTATGCTCGCCCCGGCGATGGCAGGATGCGCATGCGCGAGCATAAACGACTCCTCCTGCGATGGCGTCCCCCTTCAATTCCAGCACCGCAGCATAGGCTTGATAGACTTCCTCACGCGCCGCGAGCTCGCGGTTCCATGGCAAATCGCGGTACCGCTCGGCTAACTCTGGAATGGGGTAATCCGCCAATCGCGCTTGCTCTGTCGCATCGAGCAATGAAGGGCCGATCTCCGACGCTTCCAATCGATCAAGTAGATCTCTCACCCAGCTCTCCCGCGTGAGCCACGCGTCCATCATCGGCCTCAATAATTCCTTATGGATCGACGGTACGGATTTCGCAAACACCTTGGGAACGTCTTCATGACCGCTTTGAGCAAGGGCCGAGATGGCAAGCCGTTGCTGCTCCAACGAGGCATGGGTATCCATCCAGTGCGATAGCCTTTGGACTGCATCGTTACGGTATGGCTGCATACGACTCAATGGTACCAAGGCAGCGATGCGTTTAGTGGCTTCGACGCTTTCCGATTCCGCGGTGGCCTGTAGCTGTGTCGCCCATGCATCGAGTTTCGCGACACTCCTCGCAATCTCACCACTTGGGCTTTGGGACGCTAAATTCCGAAGGTCCACTCCCAACCGTTGCAACTCGAGCAAGGTCAAATCGAGTTGATCCACCCCGCGGCCACTCTTTGCTTGTTCGATCGCGGACGCCACGAGAACTGCGATCGTGTCATGATCGTTGACGGCGAGCGACTGCCGTAGCAAAGGAACCCGAAATGCAGCGATTACATCCGGTTGGCTCGACGAGATCCCCTTGGCAAAACCGCTGGCATGCACCAGCGCTGAACTCATGATCGCGGATCGGAAATACGGATCATGATGGAAACGCTCGGCGAGTTTAGTCAGCGAAACCGCTGCCATCGGGTTCTCCCATTCCCCACACGAAAGTGCCAACTGCAAGCAAACCTTTGGATCGGAATTGTCGGCAGCGTCGGAAGCGGCCAAAATCACTTCGGGCGTTTGCCGCTTCTCAGCGATCCGAATCAGCCCCTCGAGCACGTGCGGTGACTGCGTGGATTCACCCTTCAATCGCTCCGTGAGCAATTCGTCCGTAAGGCTCTCGAGCGAATCCAAGATGCAGATCGCGTGGTAGCGAGATTCCGGAGTGGAGCCGGTTCTTGCGAGTCCCTCGAGTTCCGGGACGAGTGAGGTGTCATGATTCCAGAGCAACCATGCATGCGCGGTTGTTCGGACCCAATCGTTGCTGCTTTGGAGGTGCGATATTAGGCTCGGGCCATCGCTCGGATCCAGCGTTACCGGTCCCACTCCGCCCGAGGCAGGAGTCACACGATAGATTCGACCAGCGTTATCCCCCAACCGATAATGAGGCTCCAACTCGGACTTTCCTTCGGCTGGCAACCACTCCGGATGTTCGATCATGTAACGGACCATATCGGCGATCCACAACGCGCCGTCTGGGCCCGTCCGAACCATGACCGGCCGGCACCAACGATCCTCGCTGGCAAAAAAATCGAGCTTTCCCTCACCCACCGGACGCGAGCCGCGGAAACTGACTCCGTCCTCGGTCAGAACATTGTGCTGCACTAAATTATGGAACGGCTCGCAGGTAAACGCATGAAGCTTTTTCCCCCTACCAAAGAGCACCTCATCGCCATAGATCATGCCGCTGCAAGCGGAGGTGAAGTGCCCTGACTGCTCGAAGCTATGAAATCGTTTTTCAAGCGAACTTGCTGGATAGACGGGCGGACTACCCGGTCCCACCAAATGCTTGATCGTCGTGTTCGTGGCTACGTGTGGGTTTCGTTCCATGTAGCGACTGGGTAGAACGTACTGCCATAACGGGTTTGCGTTTTGGGTCCCAAACCAATGCCCCCAAGCGTCGCGATTCCGGCCGTATTGCGAGGGGCCCGATTCGGTTTCCACCTCCCCTGTGTCCGGCCTAAACCGAAAATCGCGACTGCCAATTTCGTAGGTCTTGCCGTTCCGATTGGAAAGGACTTTCGTCCCCAATCCATGGTTTGGATGATGGCCGCCATTGGCGCAGTACACCCATCCGTCCAACCCCATACGCAAATGATTCAGTCGAAGTTGCTGGTTGCCTTCGTTGAATCCCTCAAGAAGAACTTCTCGCGAGTCGACCGTGCCATCCCCATCCTCGTCGCGCAAAAACCAGAGTTTGGGCGCTGCAGTTACCAAGACACCATCGCGCCAACACAGAATCCCCGTCGGGAAGTTGAGCCCGTCGTCGAAGAGAATACTCGATTCGTAAAAACCATCTCGATCTTTATCCTCGAGCCTCCGAATGCGACCTCCCGGTGCACCTCGCCCATCCATGCCGAGGGGATAATCGGCCATCTCGACCACCCACATCCGAAGCGAAGCGTCCCAGTCCATAGCAACTGGATCGAGTACCTGCGGCTCGCATGCCGCAAGGGAGACTTGATATCCAGCAGGGACGTGAATGTAGTCGAGGGACTCGACGGCTCCTTTCGGTCCTGACAATGCCGAATCCTGCGTCGCTCTAGCTGCAGAAGACGGTGACGAAGGATTGGCCGACGAAGCCCAGGCGCTCGTGAAAATTTCCTTAGCAATGGCATCTTCAACCGTGGAATTGAAGAAAACAGCATGCGCAATGTTCCCTTGCAAGGGGGCGAAATTGTCGTTTCTCGCGCCTAGGAAAATCGTTTTGGATTCAATCGCGGTACTATCGATCTCACCCTCGAGATCCGGGGTATCACCACCGTTGAGGTACACCCGTGCGCGGCTCCCTTCCCGGACCAAAACAACATGGTTCCATATGCCCGGTTCGACGACCGTTCTTCCGACCAGCAGCTCATCCCGCTGGTTTCCATTGAAGAGAATGAGTTTTCCTTGCGCATTCGGAAGATGAGTTCCACCGATCCCTAAATGATCTCCCGGGGCTGCGGGCGCATCGGCGTGGCCTCGCGAAAAGAGGTACGCCGTCACCGGTCGCGAACTATTGGACAGTCGATTCATGAACCAGAAGGAAACGCTGTAGGACGCACCGAGGGAATCGACTTCGGAACGACATCGACCTCCCTGAAAAGCACCAAAACTATCCTTGGTGAACGAAACTCGACCGTCGAGCGTGAAGGTCGATGGGTTCGTATTGAAAGGTTCGTACCAACTCGGTTTTAGGGATCTCAAGTACGGTGCGTACTGCTCCTGAAACTCAGGTGCTGGTTGTCCGGCTCCCGCACCCGGTCGGACTCGCTCCAGCAATCGATCCTGTTTGGCGATGGAAGCGGCAATGCCAGACTCTCGCCATTGCACTTCGATGGTTTCCTGGCTCAGCGATCGATCGAAGAAAGCAACCTCATCGAGTTTGCCTTGCAACTCCGCACCAAACTGCATGCTGGATTGATGTTCGTAGTTCACATGCTCCATCGTTAATGATGGCTCGATGGTTCCATTAAGGTATACCGAGATGCGATCTTCGTCACGGACGATGCTGATGGCGTTCCATTGGTCCGCACGGAGACGCCGCTCGGAGCTGCTGGATTTGATTTTCGCTTCCCGCCCTGCGTTGTTGGCTGCGATCGGTGCTGTGAGTATTACTTGCGCTGAATGATCATCGAATTGATGGACGCTGATCAATTCGCCCCCGCTGTGGGCGCTCAACACGCCACGGCGATCCGATGCGCCGCTCCGTTCGCCTAGCCAAAACCAATAGCTGACGGTGTAACGATCCAGCGGTGGAATGCCGTCGATCAGCAATCGACCATCGACGAACTGGACAGCACGATTGATCTCATTTGGACCGGAGAACGAAGACGCGACCAAGTGTTCTTGCAAACCGATCCCGGTGCCGCTGCCTGCGCCAGGAAGGTACCACGCAAACGCGCCGAGGAGTTGCCCTTCTTTCCCACCTGGGACGGCGTTGCGAGCCTCGATT
>CAIYZV010000121.1 GCA_903930765.1 uncultured Pirellula sp. | reverse complement strand
GGTATTGTGTCGAAGGTGCTTGAATGCGACCACGACGCCCCGAGCCGGTGATGGGCTTGCGAGCTTGCAATGGTGGCTAGGCGTCAATACGGCTGAGGCGATCGGTTGGCTGCGATCCTACCTAGGGCTCGGAGATGGTAAGCATCTTCCGATCCAGATGATCAAGCCGAACGTGGCACCGAAACCACCGAAACCGATCAAATCTGAATCTGATCGATTGTGGATTGGATTGAGGGCGGATGTTTTGAGTCGAAACATGACGGATGCAAGCCGTGAGCTTCTCGCTCAATCCTTGGGTGTGCATTCGAAAGCGTTGAGGCGGTTGCGAGTCGGTTGGTGCCAAAAGCGATGTGCCTATACGTGGCCCATGCGAGATGGGAATGGCAACATTATCGGGATTCGGACAAGAGATAAGAGCGGTGCAAAGGGCTCCATATGGGGCTCGCTCGGAGGATTGTTCTACGATCCCGATATTCACGATAACATCACCCCAGGTGCTCGGATTTGGGTCGCTGAAGGAGCAACGGATACGGCGGCCCTGTTGTCAGTTGGGCTTGATGCCGTTGGCATTCCGAGTGCCAAGAGCGGAATCGGTATGTTGCTCGAACTGGGCAGGCGTGTTCTTCCCGGTGAGATCGTGATCGTCGCCGATAGCGATGGTGCAGGCGTCGAGAGTGCAAGGTTGCTTCGAAGCGAGCTTGTGATTTTGGCAGGTATACGAACTATCCAACCACCCAACGGGATCAAGGATGCTCGGGAATGGATCAATCGAGGCGCGAGCCGAGTTGACCTAGAGCGTGAGGCAAGTGCAGCGGAGATTTTTAGACTCGGTTGGGGCAATGGAGGTGCAGCATGAGCGGAATTCAATTAGTTACAGTGGCCAATCGAAAACTTGATGGCAAAATCAGTCTGGCAATCGCCCGATCCGACAACCAGCAATCGATTTGGAGTGGTGTCGTGGATCGGTCGTCTACGGCTGACATGCAGCGAGTTGTAGTGGAGGTGCGTAAGGCGATCCCAGGTATCACAACCGAGAGTATCGAAAGTCAGTTGCAAGCAATCGATCCCAGCGGCCTCGATCTTATTGATGAAGCTGGGCGAGTTTGGGGTGTGCCTGAGGCGTTGCTAGACCCACTGCCCGAGGTGTTGCCCTATCGCTCCGAATTACTCCCGAAATCTATTGGAATCGCGGTCGATGACATTGCCGAGCGGATGCAATGCCCTCCCGATTTCCCGGCGGCTGCAATGCTGGTAGCTATGGCTGCAATGATCGGATGCCGCGTTGGTATTCGACCTCGGCGATGCGATGACTGGTTGGTCGTTCCGAATTTGTGGGGCTGCGTAGTGGGTCGTCCGTCATTGAAGAAATCCCCAGCGATTGCGGAAGCAGAAAAACGGATTCGAGCGATTGAGTCCCGTGAGCGTGAAAAGGTGGCGAAAGAGCTGGAATCGTTTGGCGTCGATGCATTGATTGCTGAATCGAAGGTTAAAGCGATCAAAGGGAAAATTGAAAAGGCGATGAAGTCCAACGACGAAGCGGGGGCACGAGTGCATGCCCAGGAGATCAAAGAGATCGAAGAATCGGTGGCCCCAATTGCTCGGCGAATCATTACTACGGATTCGACCATTGAGAAGCTCGGTGAAATGCTGAATAAGTATCCTCACGGAATGCTGCTCTGGGTTGATGAATTGATGGCGTGGATGCGTGGGCTGGACAAGCAGGATATGGCCGGAGTGCGTCAACAATTTTTGACTTTATGGAACGGGAAGGGGCGGCTGAATATCGATCGAGTTGGGCGCGGGGAAACGGTGGTGGAGCATCCTTGCTTATCATTATTCGGCTGTGCTACCCCTGGTGGGATCGGTGACTATGTCGCTGCCGCTATGCGTGGCGGTCGTGGTGACGATGGACTGATCCAGCGACTGCAAGTCTTGGTTTGGCCTGATTCACCGTCTGAGTATCGCCATGTGGATCGTTGGCCGAATTCGGAGGCACGCGACCGGTTGACAGACGTATTCGAACGTTTGGCTGACTTAGATGCTGAATCGTTTGCAGAACGGGATAAGTATGATGATGGCACTGGTATCCCTTGGGTACGGTTCGATAGCGACGGACAATTTATCTTCGATCGATGGGATATTGCAATTCAAAAACGGATTCGTACCAGCAATCTGCCCGAAGCGTTTGAATCCCATCTTTCCAAGTACGCTTCCTTGGTGCCATCGATTGCCCTGGTGCTTCATCTCGCAATAGGTGGTCGTGGCCCGGTGAGTGGCGAGGCAACTGAATTCGCGGTGCGGTGGGCTGAGTATCTCGAATCGCATGCGGCTCGACTGTATTCATTTGCAATGGTTCCCGAGAGGCGGCAAGCAAAACCTCTGCTGCTGCGGCTGGTTGATTGGCCCAAGGATAAACCGATTCGAGCCCGAGACATTGCGCGCAAGGGGTGGAGTGGACTGGATGATGCGGAGGTGGTGCGTAAAACGATGGAGTTGCTGGACGATACGGGCTGGGTGCTATCCATGCAATCCAACCCTCAGAGCGGGCGACCATCTACCCATTACGCCATTCATCCTCAGTCTGCTGAATTTCTTGGAGCACTCAAGGAAAGAACCGACAAAACTGACAAAACCCTTGCTGAGGTTAGTTTCGTCGGTTTTGTCGGCACCATTCCGGAGGATTCACAGAAAAAATCGTCCGGCGATCGCGAGAGGATGGTGCTTAAATGAGCGTGGTGAAATCGCTATTCGGTCGGCTGATCGACTCGGGTGTGATCTTGTCGATCGAGGCCGATGGCGGGCTGTCGATCGATGCCCCGGTGGGCGTGCTGACCGAGGGCGTCGTGGCCGAGGTGCGAGCCCATCGGGAAGACCTGTTGGCTATGGTCGAGCAATGGGGTGAGCGGGCGGCGATCATGGAATACGACGGCGGGCTGGCCCGAGTCGATGCCGAGCGGTTGGCTCTGGTCGATGTGCTGGGTGATCACCCGACTCCAGAGTATCTGCCCGAGGTACCGGGCTGGCTGTGCCCCTGGTGCCGGCGGGGTGACCAGCTAGCCGATGATCCTGGTGGTATGCGGTGCGATCGCTGTAATCGACTGGCATGGCGCTGGATCGAGCATTCGTGCGTTCGAGCCGATTTTATTTTCTCGGAATTGTGATGGCGACATTTCGCTAGGGTGTGGGAGGGTGGTATTCTGTGGGGCGTCACGGCTAGGAAATTCGAAGCCGAAAACCGCCACCCATAGCGGCTGCCGTGATGTTTTTTAAATATGGGTTCTTTGTTTCAACTAATGGGCGTTGATCTGAT
>CAIYZV010000120.1 GCA_903930765.1 uncultured Pirellula sp. | reverse complement strand
TCGAGGAAATTCTCAGCGTCCGGATATGCCATCGATGCATGAGGTCGATGGATCGAAGCAAATTGATTTGCATCGTGGTTCAGGTTCCCATACGCCATCCCGGAATAGCTTTGATAGCTCTTCGACGACTGAACCGGAATTGTGAACTCTTCGTCGAAATCCTCGTTGTAAGCCGTAAACAGTTCGTTGGCGCGAACCTGCGGTTCCACGCGCCCAACCTCAGGGTTACCGATCGGCGGCAATGGCTTGCCCAAAGGTGCAGTATCGCCAACACGGTTGGTTTCAACCAAATGCGAGCCCAGCGACGTCATGTCGCAAATGCCGTCCTGTAGGCCTGCTGGTGGCTGGAGCGTTGTGGATCGTGGTTGAGCCACAGCGTCTCGAACGTACGACTCTTCTGCCGGGAAATCTTCATCCTCGAGCGAACCGAATTCGATCATCGAAGTCGAGTCATTCGATACTACAGACCGATTGTCTTGCAGTCCGCCGGGAATGACGGTGCTTTGAATGTTCGCCGTTGTGGTTGGCCCCTGAGCAGTCGATCGGACAGCATCAACGCTGGGCAAGGTCTGCTCGAACGCCAACGGAGTCGACGCGTTATGAGACAATGTATTTCCATAGGGAACGACGGTGATGGTCCCAACTTCATACGCGCTCGACGGAGCCAACAAATTGCGATCCGCCGGAACTGTCGGTTCACTCCATGGATTCGGTAGCTGCTGCAAAATGCACCATGCTTGGCTGATCAACGCGGCCGAAATCGGCTTGATCCGTTCCGCTGCCCCTTGCAGGAACGCTTGGTCGGCCAATTGGTCGATGAGTCGTGGTATACCGTCAGAACCGCGGTAAAGCGCATCGACCGCATCGCGAGTCATGGCACTTTGAATGTTCACCCCGCACAGCTCCACCTTGTGCTGGATATAGCGAGCAGTCTCGTCCATCCCCAACGGTGTCAAGTAACATCGCCCTGCCAACCTTTGATTCAGCGACTCCATCTGCGGATGGGAAAGGATATCTTCGAGTTTCATGGTTCCGCACAGGACCAATCGGACCCGCGGTACACCATTTCGAACGATGTTGGTCAACAATCGCAGCTCGTCGAGCAACTTAGGCACCAGCGTCTGCGCCTCGTCCACGACCAGCACCAACGCCTCGGATTGCGATTCGGTGAAGGACTGCAATCGATTCATGAGCGTCAGGCGCAGCTCCCCTTCGGACTTCTCTCGATAGGGCAAGCGCAGTTCATAGAGCAAGCTTTGCAGCAGTGCGCGCCGTGTGCAGATCTGCGAACTGGCCAGCATCACCACTTCGAAGCTCTTCCGGAAACTATCTGCGATCCGCAAGCAGCACATGGTCTTGCCCAAACCGGTACCGCCGATAATCGCTACCGGACCTTCTCCCCGGTGAATGCACCGGGAGGCCGTTTGATACGCTTGTTCGATGCTGGTCGCAGGAAAGTAACGGTCCAACGTCGGGACGGTTAGGAATGGTCGTTTGTCAAAACCGAAGAAAGTCTCGTACATTCGCGCAGTTCCACATTATTAATGCTAGCAACACAGAGCCGCCCAGCCACTCTGATCCTTCATCGTGGGATCGGCAGTCGCTAACCCGCAACATGAACCTATTCGCTTTATTCGGCAGAGTTTAACGCCATCGCGGTACGAGATCGTCGCAAGAAAAAAAGCACGGTACGAATCCGAACCACGCGTGTTAGCAAGTGGCAACTGGACGCTCGAGCCCGAAATCCCCCGATGCTAGTCATGATCGAAACCATGAATCGCTCACTTCGGTAAGCCCCCGCCACCCGGCGCTGACGCTGAGGGCTCCGATGGGATTCGCTTTGCGAATCTATGCACACTACCGTCACACTTCCGTCACACTACCGTCACACTTCCGACTTGGAAGTTATCCATTTTTCGCGTTGCCACTGGTAGAAAGCGACGCCGCTAAAAATCGCTAAGGCTAACCAAACACAGCAAAAGCCCGCGACACGGTATCGGTCCAAGGGCTCCCGATCGAACCACGCCCCAAGTGCAAACTGCAAGGTTGGACCGACGTATTGAAGCATCCCCATCAAGACCAACGGCACGTGCTTGGAGGACGATGCGAACAGCAGCAATGGCAAGGTCGTGATAGGGCCACCCAAAGCCAACAAGCCCAACGTAGAACCCGAGTACCGATTCGGTTGTTGCCAGAACAGATACCCCAAGTAGACCACAGCGATCGGGGCCAAGATCGCCGTCTCCATACCCAGTCCTGAAACTGCGGGTAGCTTCGTCTGTTTCTTCACGACCCCATAGAACGCGAATGAAATCGCGAGAGCGATCGAAACCCATAGTCGCTCGCTGGTCATCGCGCTCAAAAACAATCCGGAACCCGCAATGGCGACCGCCAACCACTGCAATCGGCCAAGGCGTTCGTGGAACAGGACAACACCTAGGACAACGCTCACCAAGGGATTGATGAAATACCCCAAGCTGCTATCGACAACGGCTTGGTTCAACACCGCCCAAATGAAGACGAGCCAGTTGATGCTGATCAGCACCGCCGCGAGCGCAGCCAATGCGACACGGCGAGGGTTTTTCAGCGTCTCTCGGATGTCGTTCCATTGCCCCAGCCACGTGACGCAGATGCAAAGGGTCAACAAGGACCACAGGATCCGATGGCAGATGATCTCCAAAGGATCCACATGCTTTAAAAATTTCCAGTAAAGAGGAAAAATGCCCCACAGGACGAACGCCGATAGGGCTTGGAAAATGTACAAGCAATACTCCGATCCTAGTGTCCCATTTGATCGGCCAAATGTCCTGCGCCGTAAATGGTACGAAGCGACTCGAGCACACCCGCGATGTGGACCGCAACGGCCCGAGAGGCTTTGTCCGTGTAGTAGAAATCTCCAGTCAGACTTTCGATGTTACCATCGAAAATGATTCCCACCATTGCCCCGTCGCGGGATACCACAGGCGATCCAGAGTTTCCGCCGATAATGTCTGCAGTGCAAACAAAATTGAAAGGCGTGTCGCTCTTAATCTTGTCCTTGGCCGCATGCCAGCTTGCGGGCAGCACCCAAGCATCCTTGCTTTGATGGGATTTTTCATGATCGAAGGCGCCACCCAGTTTGGTGTGTGCGGGGATCGATTTTCCGTTGCTCTCGTAGCCGGCGACAGCACCGTAGGATAGACGCAATGTGAACGTGGCGTCTGGATAGACGCTATCACCACCGACCGCGAATTTCGCTTCGGTGATCTTCGCGTAGGCTTGGCGTTCTTGTTCGTCGAGAGACTCGGTCGCCTCGCGGACCTTGCGGTATTCCGATTCCATGCTTCGAATGAGCGTCACCAGCGGGTCTGTGGAGTTTTGGATCCCCTCGAGCCCAGACTTCGCCAGCGCCTTGCGCCCTTCGGCGGTCATGAGCTTGGTCCCTGCAATGATTTCCGTGGCGCGATCGCGCGGGTTCTTGCCGGCAAGTGCCGCTTTGACCAATGGGTCATTGCCCCCCCGATCATCGATCAACCGCGACAATTCGTCGGCTAGTTGCACCCGTTCCAAATCATCGTAAACAGGCACATCCGAGAAGAGTTCTTGTTCCAGCGACTGCCGCGCACTGTCTCGAAACTCTCGCAATCGCTCAGCGCTGGGCTTCTTGTCTTCGCTCGTCATCAAGACGATTTTCTCGGCGAATCCATAGAGCTGTGTTCGCAGCGATGCGGATTTAGTAATCCACTCCTTGCGCTTTGCTTGGACGTCCTTGACGGTTGCCCAAGCACCGGCCAGCGGAGCAAGTTTAGGGTTCGCTTCGAGCACCGACAGCATTTTCGCTTCATCCCGTTTCTTGGACTCGACAAAGCTGGGGTCCTGAATACCCGCCAACATCCCGGTGTACGCTTTGCGCGAGTTTTGCACTCCGAAAAGATCATCGCGGCCACGTCGCAATTGCTCGGGCCCGGCGAGTCCGTACTGCTGCAGCATGATCTCCTTGCGACGCAACAAATTCATCGTGCGAGGAAGACCGGAGTCCCGTTGGTACTCCACGGCATCGGAAGTGAGGATCCGCCGAGTGCGACCTGGGTTGCCAGAGACAAAGACGAGGTCCTGTTCCTTCGCACCATTGGGATCCATCTTTAAATAATTTTGGATCTTGGCCGGTTTGCCATCTTCATAGACTCGGAACAAGGTCACATCGAGGCAATAGCGAGGATACTCAAAATTGTCCGCATCACCGCCGAAGAATGCCGATTGAGCTTCGGGTGCCCACACCAACCGAACATCGGTGTACTTTTTGTATCGGTAGAGATGGTATCGACCACCACCGTAGAGCGTCACTACGTCGCTGCGCAAACCGGTCTTGTCAAGCGACTCCTTCTCGATCTGCGCCATCGTCGCTTGGCGAGCTTTGAACGCTTCGGGAGGTGTCATGCTATCCTTGACCGCCTCATTCACGCGGGAGGTGACATCCTCGATGCTGATCAGTTGGTTCAATTCCAGATCGGTCGCAGGAATCTCTTCCTCGAGTGTCTTTGCGAGGAAGCCATTTTCGTTGTAGTTCTTTTCGGCCGTCGACAACTTGAACAGGGTATCTGATGCGACGTGATGGTTGGTAAGTACCAAGCCATTCGAAGAAACGAACGAAGCCGATCCCCCTGAATTGAAGCGTACGCTGGAGAGCATCAGCCGATCGAGCCACTCTTGCGTCGGCTCGAATTTGTATTTGGAAGCCAATTGCTGTTTAGGAACAGCGTTGAACAACCACATTCCCTCGTCGGCCAAAGATGAACTGGGGCGATGGAGTTCTGCCCCGACGAGACCCGCTAAAGTCGCGGCGAGGAATGTAAGTTTCTTCCATCGATTCATGCGTTTGGATTTCATCGCGATCCCCTCTCAAATTGTGCAGTCAAAATTATGCAAAACGGAGTTCGAAACACTGTCGCTTCCTACAGTGCTGAAGCCCCATACTGTAGCCGGAAACCGGAAATCCGTCACCGGTTCCCAAGCAACCGAGCTGGCTCAAAGCAACTGAAAGGGGCGAAGGGGGAAAACTTGGTAACCTCCAGCGAATCCCCTTTTGTAGGTTATTTGACGTCCTAGTACCGCTCCTGGCCAAATTCGCTGAGAATCGTATCCTAGGGAGCGGCTGGATATCGGCTCAGAACGATATCCGCGCAGAACGCGACTGCCCGAAGCTACTTTTCCCCGCGAGATTCCATCCCCATGGCCTTAGCACCCCTCACCGTACCGGTACATGGTTCCACGTTGTCCGCAGAGGTCAAAATCGCATTGGAAGCTGCCGTTGCTGGGGCCAACGTGATTCGGGACTGGGTCGGCAAACCCCTCGCCATGGAAGAAAAGGGGGTCGGTGATTTGGTATCGGAGGTCGATAAACGGGCCGAAGCATCCGTGCTGCGAGTGCTGGAGTCCTCCCCCATCCGAGCTTCGGTACTCTCCGAAGAATCGGAGCCGAGCGTTGTCGAGGGCTCATCCCGTTGCTGGATTGTCGACCCACTCGATGGCACCAGCGCGTTCCTTTTCCGTGTTGGCGATCCATTCCCTTCGGTATTGGTCGCGCTCGAACAGGACGACCATCCGCTGGTCGGAGTGGTGCTGTTTCCCCTTACCGGCGAGTGTTTCTACTCGCACCGCGGTATGGGTGCTTACAAAGACGGAGTGCGTTTATATCCTCCCATGCCACGGCGGCTCCAAGATGTTTGGATCGATATGAATCAGTACGGCAATGCGCGGTACGAGACAGGGATGTTTGCTTACCTGAGGAATAAACTACGAACGCGGGAAGGGGCAAAGCTGGTAACCTCGCTCCCGCCCCACTCTGGGGTCGCCATGCGACTGCTCGACGGGACCACAGGACTTTCCGCCATCGTGCATGACAACAATGCAGACAACGTCAAACAAGCTCCATGGGATATCGCAGCCCCGCGCGCGATCCTCACCGAAGCCGGCGGTTGCTTTGTGTCTCTTCGAACCGGTCGCGACATCCAAACCCGCGATTGCGAACCAATGGTGGTTACCGGCGACCGCGCCCTCGCCCAAGAAATCATCGACCTGGTCCAGTAACCAATCGTTGTTATAGCGCTCCGTTTTTTAGATCTGATTTCGCGATTCAATAGCGTCGAACGGTTGCTCCAGAAAACTACAAAAGACATGCGATTTCTGTTACGATTTCCCATTCACACCCACGCAATTTCAAAACGAATCCAAGGAGTACGCAATGGCGAGAGATACATTATTCCTGCTGAAAGAAGACTTTGTCGACGGGGCTGGGGCCCCCTACTATTGCCCCGACTGCGCCCAAATCACTGGGGTCCTCTCTTACTTCTCCAAACTGCGTCACCACGTCGATATTCGGTACGTCGACTTTGCCCGGCCTCGCCACGAAATCGTTGCCATACTCTCGGAACAACATCAAGGTTGCCCGGTCCTGATCCTGGACCAAACCCCTCCCATGGATGCTCTGGCGTATATCTCTGGACAAGCCAACGGTAAGAGTTTTATCGCCGGAGCCAAAGCGATCGGGAACTATTGGTCCTACAAGTACGGCGTTTCGCGTCCGCACTAGTCATGCTCCATCAACATGAATTTTCCGCAATCTTAATTCAAGCGATATTTGGGTGGCAGCCGCGTCTCAGGAGCCATCAAACCGATACGGAATTTAGTATGCTGCTCTTCTGGCAAACCGCTCCGAAGCGCGCAGAATCACCGTCCCAATCCTTTATATCGAGAAGCGTCCAACCATGTCTAAAACGTATCTCAAGTTACAGCAGAGCGAAGGTTTCGTCATCGAAGCAGCAGCTCAGATCTACTCCGCATACATTATTTCGGGTCAGCTCACTCAGGAAAAAAAAGAGGTACTGATGAAAGAAGCCATTCGCGATGCGTTGCGAATCGCCGTCACCATCGATGAAACCATCATCGCAGAAAACGAGCCAGGCTAAGTGACTATCTGTGGAGACCGGTATCCGTGCAGGCTTGCATGAGGTAGCCGACGGATACACTCGGAAAAGTCCTTTCGGTACTCAAAGCAATCCATTGAGTAAATTGCGATGAGGTATTCTCCAAAAGCCGATTTACCACCGATAACACGAATGGCGCCGATTCTGGTCGGAGCAACATCGAGCCCTCTTTATCCGTGCCATCTGTGTTATCCGTGGTTCAGTCCGTATCCATCATTAGGACCAATCGACGATATCCGTCGAGAACAATCGCCGAGTAGATTGGGAGCGGTCCTATTCAGGATCGACGAAGCGATGGATCCTGGAAGTTAGTCATCAAACGTAGGACTGCACTCTGTTACGGTTTTTTCGGGGAGTCCTCTGTTCCCTCTGGAATTGGATCGTGACCGTGATCGGTAGTGCTCTTGAGGATTGGATCGGCTCCCTGGACGACCAATCGGAGTTTATTCTCTCCCTTCGAAGAAACCGTGAACCCTAACTCCGAGGTGGAATAGGAACTATGCTTGCGATGCACGACCCCCATGATGCTCGGTCGGTAATTGGGAATCTCTTCGGTAGGGATAAACTGGACAATGACACAACGATGGTCCCCAGCTACGGCACCATCACCGTTGGTGTACGTCGTCAATTCAAAAGTGCCATCGGTTGCAATGTTGCCGCGAGCCTGCATGGAATGCGTTACCGATTTGGTCTCGATCGTTCCGACCTTAACCGGACTTCCGTCGGCAAAGACCACTTCGCCTCGCACCGGATACGTTTTTAATCGCCCACTGTTGCAACCGACGCTCATCAGCAGCACGATCGCGCAGAATAGCTCGATCAACAACGTACGATGGGAAGGGAAAGATAAACGTAGGACCGGCTTCAACAGAGTACTTTTCATTCCGACCTTCATCTCAATTCTAGCCGCACTGCAGGCCAGCATTACTCTTGATCCGCGATCGGCTGACCATCACCTCGATTGCACAAACGTCCCAAGGTGTCGGTATCGATGTTCGCGTTGATCGCGCGAACGCTGCCGTCGGCGACCGCAAAGTGGCAATACCCACCGTGCCAGCTACCCCATCGCACCAAATCGTTTCCTTCTCCGCGAAGATCGGTTGCGATCGGAACCGTGGGCCCGCCGATCCTAGCCATGTTGTAAAGGTTATCTCCGTTGAAAATAAAAGCATCTTGTGGTGACTGCCCGAGCTTGCCAATCGGAACGTGCATTTCTCCGACGAGCATCGTGTTGCTCAATCCATCGAGAACGTGACGCTGCGAAATACGATCCTGCCAACCCACCGGAACACCGTTCATGCAGTTGGCACGACTGGAAATAATGATCCCTGTCCCATTCCCACCGTAATTGAAGTCCGTAGGCAGTCCTGAGGACCCAGGAGACAAATCTCCGTGGTTCGCGCCGTAATCTCCAACCGCACCAGATGCGGTACCGCCACCACCGATGGGATACTTGCAACCGCACGGTAGCGTGATCCATGTCGTTCCTCCGTTCACGAGATTGCCTTGGCCTTTGGCATCACCTGCCGATCGCCGCGATGGACAGCAGTACATGGGCAACGTCCGAGTCCTCACGTCCTCTGGATGATTCGCATACGAGATCGAATAATCCCACAACTGCTCCACATTCTTCGCTTCGGCGTAGGGCATGATCCGAACCAGCCACGTCGTCTCAGAACCGCCACACGAAAGCGAAGGTGTGTCGCCGGGCCGCGGTTGGTACCGTGCCGGTGGGTAACAACCGTTCGCATTCACGAACATGTCCACAGCCAAGGAGATCTGGTGCAAATTGTTCTTGCAACTCATCGACCGAGCTGACTCGCGGGCGGCCTGAACAGCCGGCAACAGCAAACCAACCATCACCCCAATGATTGCGATCACAACCAAAAGCTCTACCAGCGTAAAGGCAACGCGACGACGCATCATTCCATCTCCTGAAAGGAAACCACCGTGAGTTCGACGTTCTGCATCCCCTAAACCGGCAGTAAAACCAACAGATTTCTAACAACTTTATTATGCCCATCCGGCTAGGGGCACGCAAATGCAATCTTTTTGCTGTCGCTTCGTCGAAACATTTGAATTGACCAAAACAACCCGAAAAACCATACTTAAAAGATGAAAAAACCGTGAACTACCTCCTCAGCATTGCGTAATCGTGCGGTAGACCGCCTTTTTGAGTCCATTTTTGTGCAGGCAAACCGTGTCATCCGTGAATCCAAAATGGTTTCGAGGAGTCGTCCTAGCGACGTATTTCCTCGTTTCTATGTTCGGATTGCACGTGCACAGGATTTCCGGATGCGCTTTTTTGGAATGTGGTTCTCCGCTTGGGCATCCATCGGTTTGCACCCATTCGGACCATACCGCGGCTAACACCCACGAGCACAAGGGGGTCCATTCGCACGACGGGCATCGGCACCATTGCGGAATTGACCGTCACGAATCGCCAGATGCGAAGCCGTTGAGCGATCATCAAATCAGCCACCCTCAAAACGGCATAGCTCGAACCGGCCAAAATCAAAGTGGATGGCACAGCGACCATTCAGGTCATTGTTCTGTTTGCGAACAACTTTGGTCTCTAAGTCAGTACGGATTCGCTGTATGCGAAGCGATAACGACTCCCGCCTACGATGCCGTTTCGTGCTCCTCGGAGGTCGCGCTGGCCCTCCCCGCCTCGTACCGAATTGAGCCCTCATCGCGAGGCCCTCCTTTCGATCTCTCTGCGTAATTCTCGCATCTCGAGCCTGCAAACTCGATGCGTGTCTAATGCGCCCCGCCATGTCGCCGAAGCTTAACGGTAACTCTTAACCGTTTGCTTGTCGCTTGATGCCCATTCACATCCTGAGATCGCGGTTCGATGCTGTCATGTCCCTGATAAAAAACAACTGGTTCCCCCGTGCGCTTCATCATGATTTCTGCCCGTGGGCGAACGCTTACGTGTATTGGCTCAAACGCCCCATAGGCTGGGTTATTCTGGCGTTTGCATCGTCGTTGCTGTTGGGAATTTACGTGTCCCCCCAAGCATTCACGGCGAGTGGTGCCATTGCAGCCGTTGGCATTATTGGTTCGCTATGGCCATGGCTCTCAACGCTCGGCCTCAAAGGCCAATTGGCTTGGTCCCCATCGCGATGCGAGCAATTTGACACCATCGAAACCACGTTGACGGTGACCAACCGATGGCCGTGGCCAGTGTGGGGTATGGTGCTCGAGTCCGATGAAGGGATCTCAGGTACCTCCAATTCGCGACACGTTCGCATCAGCTTGAGCCGAATCCCAGGTTTGAGCAAAAGCCAGTTCCGTTGGAATTGTTCACCTGAGTATCGCGGTATCTACCCGAAGACCACCCCACGGCTGTCGACTGCTTTTCCTTTTGGGATTTGGTCCTGCAACCAACCACTCAAGGTCACAGAACCTTTAGTGGTATGGCCGCGCATGACCAAACTCGTCGATGTCCCTTCCAACACAGGTAACCAAGTACTCGGGATCGGGGGAACTACCGACCGAGCCGGAGATGATGGGGAATGGATCGGCGTACGACCTTACCGCCCCGGTGATTCGCTGCGACAAGTCCATTGGGCCCAAACCGCACGACGCGATAACCTAGTGGTCTTCGAGCGGCAATCGCGAAGCCAGCAAACGGTTCGTATTCAACTCGACTCGGCCGCATTTGCAGAGGATGCTCCCTCCGTCAACGATGCGATGGTGCGAATCTACGCCTCGGTCGCAAACCATTTTCTTGCCCATGCTTGGAACACTATGGTCGCGATCGAAGCCCCGTGGACATCGTTGCATCCTTCCAAGCGTACCACATGGCTTGATCACTTAGCAGGATGGGAACCAACGCAACTTCCTGAGCCGACTCCATCGTCGGCCAGCCCAACGCAAAAATCAAATTCGCTCAACATCCTGGTCACATCCGCCAAGCGTTGGAATCAGCAGCATCACCAATCTATCTACCGATCTTCTCCATCAACCTATGTGCTATTGGTTGACGACACCCATGCTGTTGACTCCGCTCGAAGTGACTGGTCCTGCAAACCATCCAACACATGGTCAATTCCGACGGGTGAAACGTTTGAGGATTCGCTACGGACCGCTTGGCGTGAATTTTGCCAAGCCAGCCTTGCGCAAGGAGTTGCATGCGCATCATGACCATTCCCAACGCGAGTAAAAACTGGACTGTCTTCTTGCTGGCGAGTCTTGCCTCGCTAAGCATTCTGTCACTTCGTCTTTCCGGATCCTCTGATCGTATCTGGTTATCTTGCGAATTTGCGATTGTCTGGTTCGTGGCTTTTTTCGTCCGATGGGTGTCTTCTCATCAATCGAAGACGAATCGCCCAAAGGAGGCCGCCGTACAGAAAGTACCGGCAGCCTCGCTCGGAACGCCGGGGTGGCTTTTGTTCCTGGGGACTATTGCCATCCTTTCACCATGGCTTTCCAGTATCGCTCAAGTCCGATTGTTAGGAAGTAGCGGCGAAGCCAACGAATTGATATGGCTTGCCATGCTTCAGTACGCAGCCCTATGGGGAGCTGCGGTTGCCGAGCGGGATCGGAGCGAATGGATTTCGTTCCTCATGAGTTGTTTCCTGGTCATCTTCGGGCTCGCCACCTCAGACCGACCCAACATGATCCAACTTGTGATCCCTTTTGCTGCGGTCGCATGCTGGTGGTTGATGGCAAAGTATTGGGTTTCGATCGAACAAGGGTTCGTAGCTTCGGAGAGCGTCCCACTTATCCGAATGCGGGCTCTGGTCCTCGGCTCAATCGCACTGATTGCCGTAATCACGCTGGCCATCATGACCAAACAATCGATCCGCAATTCTGCCCTCGATGGCTTCATGCCAACATCAGGTGGCCAAAAGCGAGGTGAGTCTTGGTCGAGACAAGGCGTTGGGGATGGCGACATGTTGGTCGCAGCCAAAGATGAAGCCTACACGTTCGGTCCTGTCGATAGCGATCTCTTTCTCGATTCCGAAGTCCCCTCGATGTATGACATGGTCAGTGAAATGTACGGGGAACCAACACCGCGGCAGCGCCAGTATGCTCGCGCAATTTCGCTTGAAAATCAAGCTCAGGAACTGGATGAGGAAGGGACCGAATCCAAAAAGAATAGCCGCGAGTTCTCAGCGCTTCGACAACCCAATCAGAAAACACAAAACCACCGACCGACCGGTTCTGATTCGCGAGCCGTGTTGTACCTCGTCGGCCGCACACCCCAATGGCTGAGGCTAGAAAGCTACGATCGTTTTTCGGATAATACTTGGTCCCATTCAGAGAATATCGATCTCTCGCGACGGCATGGAGAACCCACTCTGGAAAGTATCGCCGGCAAGCCGTGGATGCGACTCCAATCATTCGCTCGCGACCTGGTATTCCCAGTGCACGAACGGATCGCGACGAAAGTTATTCAGTTCAAATCCCCCCGTTTGTTGACCCCTTCTCTAATCACGTTTACCCATATCGATCGCATCGATCAACCCGATTTTTTCGGCTGGACGCGAGATGGTCAATTGATGATGCCCAACCGGGAGCATGTTCCCCAACTCACCGTTGTTCACCAGCTACTTCAGATCCCGCAACTCCATCCATTACGAGACACGAACAACCCGTTAAGCAACATCTCGCACTTGTCCCGCGCACACACTTCCGACGACTGGATCCAACGATACACCCATGTCGATTCCACCTCGCCACGGATACGTTCGACCTTAGACGATTGGTTCCGCGCCACCAAACAGGAGTCGGGGCAACCGACCACGGATTGGCAACGGATTGAGATTATCGTTCGCAACCTGCGTCAGTTCCAACATGATAACCAGTCTGTTCCACCGGCCGATTGCACCGATACGATCCCGTATGTCCTCGAGAAGAAATGTGCCCCGGATTATCTGATCGCCTCGACCGCAGTCATGCTGATCCGGAAACTTGGGATTCCATGCCGACTCTGCACTGGCTTCTTCGCATCTCCCGCCCGTTACGATGCACGAGCAGGCCAAACCGAGGTAATTCCTGAAGACCTTCATACCTGGGCGGAAGTGTACATCCACGGGATATGGATCCCCATCGAACCCACAGGAAGCTACCCACAACCTCGCGAACATCGATCTTGGCAACAATGGGCTATTCAATCTGCTTGGTTCATTCGTGATACCATCCGAACCAACCCGATCGCATGCTCACTTTTCGCATGTGGAATGGGGTTGGCTTTCTACTTTCGCCGGTCCATTGCTTTCAAAGCCACGTGCCTAATCCTCGTTTTGATCCCACTCCTCTCCGAGAGCACAAAACTTCGAATGACTCTTCGGTTGCTCCGATGGCGAGAATGGTTATGGAGTCAACATCGCGCCCCCCGAACAACGCTGCAAGATTGGCTCTCGGGCAAGCTAAAAAGCCTTACTCGCACCACAAACCTAGACACCGCGACCTTTATTCACTCTGCACAGCGACTGGCCTACGGCCCCAAAAAGAACACGTTGCTGTGGACGGACCATGAGACCCAATCGATCCGAAAAGTCTATCGCTCTCTCCTGCTTTCAGGAATCTTCGGTTCTCCTGCCACTCGCCTATCCCAGTCCTCGCAGACGGTCGTGACAACGCCGCAAGGCAAGGATTCAAATTTCGTCTTCGAGTGATCGAGGACTCTCCCCTCCCTCGAAAACTTGCTCCTTAACCTAACCCTTGGCTTCTGAGACATCCACTGTGCCAACCAACAACAATATCCTCGAGACGACACCACCATCTGAGAAGACGCCAGCAATTTTGTCCTCGACTCAAATCCAGTCCTATCTGTCGGGACTCCGCAAGGAACTCAACCGCGTCTTGCTCGGAAAAGCGGATGTCGTGGAGCACCTCCTCGCATGCGTTCTCGCGCGCGGTCATGTGCTGTTCGATGATCTTCCAGGTTTAGGAAAAACGACGCTTGCGAAAGCCCTCGCCAATGCTGTTGGCGGTCGATTCATGCGAGTCCAGTGCACACCGGACCTTCTACCTAGCGATGTCACAGGATTCAACATCCTCAACCAAAAAACCAGAGACTTCGAATTTCGATTCGGACCGGTCTTTGCCGATATCTTGCTCGCGGACGAAATCAACCGCGCGACGCCGCGAACTCAAAGCGCATTGTTCGAAGCCATGGCTGAACGGCAAGTCACGATCGATGGGGAGGCCCGCAAACTCAGCGAAACATTCCTAGTCCTGGCAACTCAGAATCCTGTTGAAAGCGTCGGCGCCTATCCGCTCCCTGAAGCCCAACTCGATCGCTTCGCGATGAAACTCAAGATCGGATACCCCGATCGCAAGAGTGAACTCGAACTATTGGCACGCAGCGCCTTCACCACTCTGGAAACCGAAGCAAACGAAGTCTTGCCCAACGGCATCTTGCTCCAATTGCAGCAATCGGTTGCAAACGTCGCAGTTGAACAACCCGTCCGCGAGTATCTCGTCGACCTCGCTGAGTCCACTCGCAATAACCGTTCGTTCAGTCTCGGACTTAGCCCCAGAGGATTGCTCCAATGGCAACGCGTCGCTCAAGCCCATGCGATGCTTGCTGGGCGGGATTTTGTCATGCCCGAAGATGTTCAATCCGTAGCTACGCCCGTACTATCCGTCCGGCTCGCCGGCATCTCTGCCGGAGTCGACAAAGCCATCGACGCCGTTCTCAACTCCGTCCCTGTTCCAATGCTGTAACAAAGTAGTTACCTCATGCTTTCGCAATACTTACACACCCATGCAACGTCTACCAAACCACGTCTTCGTGACAAGCAGCACACCATAGCCCATAAGGCAATCGCCCCTCGATGCGACGGGGCGATCCTACAGATTGCATGTGTAGTAATGGCTGTGGCGATCGGATGCTCGAAATTAGAGAATCCCTCGGGCGACCTAAAGAAACCAGTCCAAGAATCCGAGCATGAACATTTCCCTCCCCATTGGCCCGGCAGCCTATTCCACGCTTCCTCGCGACTCGATGCGATGATTGCAGATCCGGACGTTGCATCCTCCAATCCGCTCGTGTCTAGCAGTAAAGAATTTGCCGACCTGATTCAGTGGCTACCCTTCTTGGCAGCGGATAGCGATTTAGGACGAGAGCCATTTGCTCGCATCGATGGGTGGTCGACCCAATTCGCAGATCGCCTGAAACTCGATGCCCAAAACAAGAAACCACTTCGAGAAATCGTCGCTGAAAATGGTATTGAGTCCATGGTCCGCGAATTGAGCAAAATCAGCTCCGAGGAAACGAAGCGACTCCAAGCGTTGCAACACGAATACGACTCACCGCAATAGTAATTCATTCATGATTGGATCGATGCCGCGATGGATATTTATCTATTGATCTGGGGTGCTCTGCTGCGCATGGCCCAAGCCTTGGTTGCCGCTAGTCCAACGATACTGGTCGGCTGGTTGATCGCAGCTGTCTTCGAACGGATCCTGGGGCGCGAAGGTACCTACCAACTGTTTGGCGGGAGTTCGTGGCGACAGTTGCCACAAGCGTGGTTGCTGGGGATGCTTCTGCCGGTCTGCTCGCTGGGCGTAATTCCAGTCATGGTCCAAATGCGGAAAAGTGGTATCTCCGGAGGTACCATCCTCGCGTTTGGATTAACCGCGCCGCTGTTCAATCCAATTTCCGTGCTCTACGGGCTAACGCTCTCGGATCCCTGGGCGATTTTCGTCTTTTGTATTTGTTCCTTAACGCTAATCACCATCATGGGAATCCTTTGGGATCGACTTTTCCCTAACAGCTCCTTGCCAGCAGAAACCATCCAGAAAACGCCTTACGGGATCCGACGAGTCGCGGCCGTCGCTTTGTCGATTTGCCATCAAGCCACGAGCGTTTCATCGATTTATATTGGGATCGCTATCCTCGGTGTTGGGATCCTAAGCATGGCGATTCCAGCCGGTACGCTGCAACGCGCGGCGGGCAAAGATGATCTCATCGCACCACTCACCATGGCTGCCGTCTCGACGTTGGCGTATGTCACTCCGATGACTGCGATCGTTCAAGTGGCATCGATGTTCCAACATGGGAATTCGATCGCGGCATCTTTTACGCTATTGACGCTCGGCACCGGTGTTAACCTCGGCATGATCTTGTGGATGGCACGGCACTACCGCTGGAAGCCAACCCTCGTTTGGCTCGGCTGCTTAATCGCCACCGTCCTCGTGATGAGCTATGGGATCGACCGCCCTCTAAGTCCGAAAGGAGTCGAACCTGCAGATCATACGCATGCCTTCGATGGCTATTGCAATCCATTCGTCAATCAAGACGCAAACCTACCTACTACAGCTTGGCGGATTCTTCGTGAGAACACGAATGCGGCAGAAATTGTTGCGGCGGGTACGATTCTATGCATCCTCGCTTTCGGCCTGCTATTCCGAGCCGTAGATCCACAGCAAAAGTGGATGCAATCCCTCTGCAACGCTCCACCTGAAAGTACTGCGACAGGATCGAGTCATTCATTGCCCGATATCGTCCTACCAAACTCGGTCATCGCCGGCATCAGTTTTATAGGCTTGGTAATCGCCAGCGTCGGAGCATGCTTTTTGTACTATCCGCCCGTCTCCGAGATACGTAAGGAGATGAACTCCATCGAGGCGGAGTTGATCGGCAGCTACAACCGACAGGAGTGGGAAAAACTAGAATACTGGATTCCGATCCAGGAGGATTGGGCCCATAAACTCGTTGTCAGCGCTTACTTGCGAGGGCGACCTCTCGACCGATACACCCAAATGAAACTCCAGGTTTACAAAAACAAACTCGAACTCCTAGAGCATGCTACTGAAGATCGCGATGTCGAAGAAGCCAAAGAGTTTGGAAAACAAGCAGCACTGGCATTTCGACGCTTGAAAGACGCGATGTGAACCGCAAAACCGTGCGATCCAAAAGATCGGAGAAGCAGCAGTTCACGGACCTACCAATCACCGGTCACAAACTCTCCATCCTCACGGTTGCAGAGATTATGAAAAACCTTGGGATCCAGCCCGTACGATAGGAAACGCATCGAACCATCACCGAAAACAAAGTTTACGCCAGCGACGTGGAAACTCGAGAAACCGCCTACTAACAAACTCCCAGTCTCTGATGCGCGAGGAGCAATGTGATTGCGTTTCGGGGGAAGCATGAATCCTCCCCCATTTCTCAACGTCGCTCGCGTCCCTGAGGCCCAACCCAAATCAAGATATTCCGAAACCTTTTCCCCAAAGAAGATCGTATTTGAGGAACCATCCGTGATATCGCTGAATTTGATGCGACTGTTTCGAAAAAAGACGCCGTTATTGTCGCTGTCGATCGGCACCTCGCTATCGTGATAACAGGCCGCATAGGATGATGCAGCGGCAGCATCCGAATCCAATCCCTCGCTGCCGTAGGGTTGACTCGGGCACAAAAATGTCGAAACCCTCGCCGTTCGCGCCTTGGCGCTACCAGGAGCGTAAACGCCTTGAGCAAGATCGAATTGCCGGTACAACGCCGACTGCTCTAAGTAAGGCAATACCTGAACCATCCAGCTGATATGTTTTCCGATCGGCTCATCTCGGATTGGTCCGGTTTCGTTGATGGTGCCACTCGGTAGATGCTCGGCTGAAAACTCGTAGTGATGGGTAGCGAGCCCCAACTGCACCATGTTGTTCGCACACCCCATGCGACGCGCCGCCTCGCGAGCCGACTGCACCGCCGGTAACAGCAATCCGACCAAAACCCCAATGATAGTGATGACCACCAACAGCTCCACCAACGTGAATCCCTGGCTTTTCATCTTCGGATTCTTCGACAAATTCCAATCTCGATTTCGTATTCTGATTTTCATCGGATTATCACTCCCCGTTTAAAGTTGTTTCGTTGAATACTTCGTTGTTCGCGTTCGCTGCATCGAAATCGGTACTCGCGACCTACCCGAAATTTGCGAGCGAACTTCAATCACCTTCGACAATTCATCTCCATCTTTCGTTTCAGTGCTTGCTGAAATCGCGGGCTCTGAAACTTGGATGGAAACCCGCATCGTTTTCCCTGAATCACCCAAAGGCATTTCCAGCCAATCCTCTCCTGTGTACCCGCTATCCACAGCGAGTTTCTGCGTGGCCCGCATCAACCCTGCATCGCAAAGCAATTCGAGTTGCATTAGATCGCGCTCGGTTTTGCACGATTGACGGGCCCTCAACGTGACGCTTACCGCGACTGCGGCGAGCATAGAAAAAATCGCGAACGCCGCGATTGCCGCGATCAATATCGCACCGCGTCGATTCGACGATTTTCGATGCGCTTTTCGATGCGATCTTCTAGGCGCTACGTCGATGTATCCCGCACGCGTGCAAGACGCATCCGCGACACGTTTCCTCGCCAACCTAAATCGGCTCATCGAGATGCCTCCCCAACACGATTGCTACCACCAACCACACTTTCGACCTTCAGTCGAACAGGGATCCAATCGCCATCGATCGCGTCGTGCACTTGGAGCTTGTCCAATACGATCACCCTGCCTCGTTTAGGTTTTTCCAATTCCTCAAAACGTGCGATGTAACCATCACCGAGGGGAAATAGTTCCTTTTGGTTCATCGCCACTCCCTGGGACGATCGCACCGAAGATTCGCGAGTTACCGCAGCCCCCACCCATCGATACGTGACTTTATCCCCTAGCGAATCGACCCAATGAACCTCGGTTTCCGACACAATTTCCAACTGCTCGGATCGATGTGCGTCGGAACGCCAGACGCTGGCAAGTCGTCCCAAGGTGGCTTGCAACTCCGCACGCCCTTGGGTCCTCTTCGATAAAAAGAAGGACTGGTGAATCATTCCAACGGCGAGAAACAGCAGCGCACTTCCGGAAATGATCACTCCCATCATGTCAATGAGCATACTACCTCTGCGCCGAACCGCCGCTCCACGCTTGATGCATCGCAATACGTTCATCGGAACACCTCCTGTGCGTCCAGCCAACCGACCAACTCTACGGGAGGAAGAGTAGGTGTCTTTGGCCAAACAATTTGCAATCGAAGTCTTCGGCCGAATCGATCTGCGATTTCTTCCGCTGAAATTTGGCAATCGCTCAACGTCCGCGATACCTCCGAAGAAATTTGAAGTTCACGCAATGCCGCTGCGCGATCCTCCGGAGCCAGCCTCTGAAGGACCTCCATTTGGTTCGCAAGCTCATGCAACGCGATCTGGTAATTCTTCGAGTCTTTCGCGATCCGCGTCAGGCGAAACCCGATCGTGGATAGAATCCCGACTAATGTGATCAGCAAAATCGCCGCGACCAAAAGCTCTAACTGCATCAGTCCGTCACGTCGAGTCGGCGAAGGACCAATCACCCGCGGTCGGGTCCTCATCGTGCGATTCGATTTCGATTGGCTGAAACACAACATGATTTGATGGACTCTTTTCTGGCTTAACTCAGGTGGACTACCAATCCATACAACGATCCCAGGATCGCGTATGCGACCCACAGGACGATAGCTCCTACCAGCAATACCATGATTGGATTGGCAATCGAGCTCCAAAGATTGCATTGATGGCGGTATTGACGCTCATGCTCGTCCGCGATTCGCCGAAGCACCCAGCCTTGGGAGACAGGATCGCCGCTGACGTGGATCGCGTGGCTTTCTTCCGGAGTCAGCAATCCTGCCAGGGCGAGACTCGACCAAGGCTCAGCACCATGCTCGATCTCATTCCTAGCCAGCAAAAGTGCACTTCGAGTTTTTGCCTGATAGTGATACTTGGCCAAAGTAGACAACGCAGCCGTAACAGGACGGCCACTTGCAACGGGTACCGAGAGGATCCTCAGCAATTTCGATAGCGCATTTTGATCCTTACTCACTCGCCAACCGCTCGCGAGATTACGAATCCATTGCCGTAAGCGAAACGACCAGCCAAAAGCGATCGACAGCAATACTGAAAACAGAAATAGCCAAGTAATCGGACCCAAATACTGGAGGTTCTCACTCATCCTTTGCAAAAGATATGGCGCATAGCCTTCGACCTCTGAAAGTAACCTGATGACCGGGTTGGTGATGGTGCTCAACAACAATAACAAGATCATCAATACCGAACCAACTACGATCCAATAAAATCGGAAGCCACCCCAGTCGAACCGCTGCTCCATAGCCTCGGCATATCGACTTCGCCGATACAGGGCATGCATCGGATTCAATGTTCCACTTTGGTCAGCCAGACGAAGCGAGACAACCATGTCGTCCGACAATACATTCGGTGTTTGCTCGATAGCATCTATCAGAGGCACACCCTCCCGAAGTCTCCTTGCCAAACTCTGCACACAACGGCAGTAGGTGCCACGTTGCTCAATTGCGAACGCATCGATGTACGTTGCGGGGTCGAGGGACTCTCGATGGATAACGTCCAAAAGCGATAACAAGCCGTGCTGCGAGGTCTCAAGATCCTCAGGGAGAAACCACCTCGAAAGCCTCCAACGCGAGGGGCGAACTCGGTTTCCATCGCGAGCAAATATTGGCTTTAAAAATATGCTTGTATTCATGGTAAGGCCCTCAATGACTGAGCGCACTAATGAGTGAAATCAATGGCACAAACAATGCGATCACCATAAAGCCGATCAGCAAACCGATCAGCATGATGACTACAGGACCGAGAAAGCCATAACCCCTGCTCTTGCGATTCCGCAATTGATCTGTGTAGATTTCCGCCATTCTTCTCAAGACGGCTATGTTTGGGGTCCCCTCCAGAGCTTGCTGCACGGTGGCTGGAAAGGCCACGGCAGCCTCTCGACCTGCAACCCCTTCCTTCGATTCCAGCAATTGACGGGCTAACTGATTGGATTGTCTCTGGTAATAGACACTTTGGCTTGCGACACCCGCAATTTCCACAGCTTTCGGAAGAGGCGCACCGATGCTCAATAGCTCCGCCAATGTTGAAATCCAACGGACCATGGAACTCAGATTTCTGTGACTTCCCGCCATCAAAAAACCAATCGAGGGAATCACCTGCAGCCGGTGAAGCAAACCGGATAACCCGATCCAAGCAGAGACGATCGCGGAGATCACGATGACAAATGCAATAACGAAAGCGATGGGTTGGATTCGTGCGAATCGGCCTATCTGAATCAATGCCATCGTTGGCCTCGGCAGCATTAACCCAAACTCGAGAAACATCTTCTCATACACGGGAACAATCGTTCCGAGTATCCAACCGAGCAACAACAGAGCCAACACCATCAGAATCAATGGGTAGCTCAACTCGCGAGGAATCCTCCAGCGGTTACCGACGGTATCGGTCAGCAATCGGCGGATGGAATCGTTGCTGGGCGATGGTTTTTCGTGATCCTCACGGGACCGCAACGATTGAGACTCTAAAAGTATCGGCAACATTGCAGCTAACTTGGAGTCGGCGACCCATACCTCTGCAGGCACTTTGGCTTGCAGCGCCTCGAGCAACCTCGTCACCGAAGCATTTGCTCGCACATGCGGAAATTCCGCACGTGCGGCAGTCAGCAATCCCTGCAAACTTTCACTCTGCTCGATCGCTTGGCCAATCCGAGCCATGTAGCTTTCGCTTTCGGAAGTTGCATGATGATTTTCCATCGCCTGCCCCCTTCCCTATTTGCACAGAGCCGTTAAAAGCTCTACCAATGGCCAAAACAACATGAGTCCGCTGGCTAACACAATGAACCCGCCGACCAACTGATAGACGAGCAGTGGCAACCAAGCTATCCCGCGTTTCTCCATCCATGCCAACTGGGAATGCTGGATGTCCGAAACCAACAGCAAGGATGCTGCGACAGCTTTTGGATCCTCGGAGGATCGCAATGCCCAATCCATCATTTCTCCGCGGCTGGTCTCCTTGCGATTTGCATCCTCTCCACTCGCGAGCAATTGCCCCTGCATCCAGCGGAACGTATCAGGCGCCATTCCATTTCGATTTTGAAGCCATGCGAATGCGTCGCGAGCTGCTGCCGCGCGGCATGCATGCGTTGCCACTGAGGTACTTTTCGGAACCCACCGCATCGAGGAATGGGCTGAGATCCAACGCCAGAGAAAGATCGAAATCAAGCTAATGCCGATCGCCATCAACGTGACGATCAACAGATTCGACTCCACCCTCTCGAGCACTCGAAAGCCAGCCCCCGGCTCCAAACCCGCCACGTCGTAAAACCCCCGTAGTTTGGGGGTTAAATTGGCAACCATCGCGATAAAACCGAGCGAAGCAAAAACCCATAGGAACCAAAGGCCCCCAAACGTCGACACGAATCGATCGCGAGCCAACCGCCTCCACCGACCGACACCAACCACTGGCTCCGCGGCAACCATCGATCGCCCCAATACAACCCAATCCGTCAGCGCCTGGCGGTACGGAGCATTGAGCTCGGGCTCGCTCATCAGTATCTCTGCCATCGATTCGCCTCGACCAACTCGCAATGCGATCCGACCGTTCAGCCGCTCGATCACTCCGGGAAGGTCACTTGGATCCCCGGTCAGAAGGAGAGGGATTCCCGCTTTGGAAATCGCGAGCAAGCGTTCATTGAAAGCCAGAACATCGGCAAGCTGGATTTCGACTGGATACGTTTCGCCCATCATTGGCCACTTCAAGAAATACGGCACCTTCCAGCCACATCCGCACAGTCCACCCGGATTGCGTTCCAGGATTCAGCGTTAGAACCAATGAAACGATGCGCGACCGTCCTCGATTTATCTACTCAAGAGGCATTATTTTCAGGGGTATCGGCCAGAACCCAGAACCAAGAACCAAGAACCAAGAACCAAGAACTAAAAAGGTACGATCTCAAAAAGCCTAAAGACCACCTACTCGCATCTGTCTCTAGCAATTGGCCACTAGCTACTCTTCCTATGGATCGACTTTTGGCCAACGCGATGCCAACGATAACCGCCATTCGCGGTACGCATCGATCAGCGAATCATCGTGCCGAAGATTCTTTTCCGCTGCCAATCGTTCGGCCCGAGCCACGATCTCCTCGGAGGATCCTCGCTGGAAGCTACCCCCCCACCACGACTCCAAGGACTTGACCGTGATTGCCATTAAAAACAAGCAACCTGCGATCGCGATGGTTGCGTTATAGAGTTTGCGATCAGAACGCCAGTCGTCCGCGATCTCACGGGCTCTGCACAACACTTTCGAGCGAAGCGGATCGGACGGACGCACGTAGTCACGAGCCACTTTCAACTGGGATTCCAATTGGCGAAAGTCCGAATCGGTCAAATCCGATCCCGGCACCAAAACACCATCCCAAATGTTGTCCGATTCGAAGCTTGCGTCACTCATGCTTCACCTCGACCGTCTCTCCCTCGACCGACTCTCCCTCGAGCAAATAGGACAACTTCACCAGAGCATACCGATACCGACTCGCTGCGGTCGCGGGCGGAATCCCTAGAACATCGGCGATTTGAGCAAACGTCAACTCCTCCCACACCTTGAGTACCACAACCTCCGATTGCTCGGTGGGCAATTGCCGCAATGCCATCCAAATAGCTCGTATCGAATCCTCTTGCTCCAAGTGATCAACTCGATACCACGGCAGCAAATCGACGAGGCCTTGCGCGAACGACCAACGCCGCTTGCGCCTCAGAACCACCAACGATTCATTGCGCACCATTTGCAACAAATATGGCCAGGGAGACCGAGACTCGGCCAATTTGGAAGCGTTCGAAACGACCTTGAGAAGGGCCGAAGAAACGGCATCCTCAGCATCGTGCTGATTTCGGGTGATGGTCGCCGCAAATCGAACCAATCTCACCGCCGTCAGGTCGTATAATCCCCCAAGCGCAACCGCACCACTTTCGGTGATACGGACCGCGCACGCACGGACAGTTTCGGAGTAGGATTCAGAGTCGATCGCCATGCAGTTACCGATGCGCCGAACAGAATTATTTATTCACCGAGCCTCAAAAAAATCCGAAACTTTTCCGAAGCACCGAAAAACGCCATGGATCATGGTAATCCGAGGAGGCAAAACTAGGGCATTTATGCTATCGCAATCTAAACCACCGTAAAGGTTGCGATTTCGCTCTTGAGGCTGTTACCAGCCCCATCGATGGCCTCGATTTGGATTTGGTAGGCCCCCGAAGTCACCGGTAGGGTTTCGAGCGTTCCGGCCAAATTGCTCCGAACCTTTGTAAGCGTCCCGCCGGCAGGTCCCAGCCAAATGTTGTAGCTAGCACCGATCGCGGAACTCGACCACCCTACTCGCACCTTGCCTTGATCGACCACCAACGACTGGAAGGAAAAGGCTTTCAGATGATCGGTCAAATTCAAGTACCGTTTGTCCGATGCGATCGAATATGTCAGATTCGTCTTCGTCATCAACGAAATCATTTGTGGTCCATCGGGAATAGTTCCGAACAACTGAGCGATCGCAGCGTCGTTGATACTGAACGTTCCATCGCTGGACACGTACTGCGATGCATCCTTTTTCTCGCCTCCGTTGAGCGTCGCATACAAACTGCGGCTGCTGGTCAGGATTTTGCCAGTGATACCTCGATCCGAGGTGATGGCTGACAAGCCTCCTGACTCCGCCATCACGAGATCCGCGAATTGCTCGCTGCGAGAGCCGGGGGGTGTGTTCAAGTAATTGATGACTACCAAGACATCGAGGGGCGACAAAGTCCCATCGCGGTCGACGTCGTAATCGAGCAAATAAGGTACCACGCCGCCCGAACCACTGTTCAGTCGGTTGATCACCACCAACGGATCGAGTGGCGAAATGGTGTTATCGCGATCGGTATCGAAGGCCGACAGCCAATTCTCATCGACACTGGTCTCCGGGGATACATTGACGACAAAGGCAGACTTGGCGATCACCACCGAGTTGCTTTTCGAGGTGACCATCATGGTATACGCCCCGGCGGTCGGATAACTGACGTTGCCCAGCGTGAACGAGACGCCACCTGTCACGGTGCGGTCGACTACTCCGTCTCCTTGGATATCGATCGAGTACTCGACAGATTGAGGTACCGGAGCTGGCAACCCGGTGATGTTGAGTTGATAGTTCCCCGATTGCCCAACTCGTAGGAGTCCTGGCCCGGTGATCGTCAACGTTCCGATCGGCAACGGGTTCAAATTGATCAAGTCTCCAGACGAGTAGTTCATTCCCGTCGTACCGGTCCCAATCGCAGTCGTCTTGGCTCCATTGACAGCGATTTCGTAGACGCCGTCCACCAAACCGCTCGGCCCGACATAGGTACCAGTGAACTCTAAATCCACCACCGTTTTGTTGGCAACGAGCGACTTCGTCAACGTGTATGCAACCGTTGCGTTCCCAATATCCTTCTTGCGTACCGTGATGGCATCTGGCGCGATGGTCCCGAGTTCCATATCCCAAGTCAATCGCGCCTTGGAGATTGGGGAGACCAGCGGGCTGCCTTGTGTATCGGTCAACGCGACAACCTCGGGCCGATTGCCGACGTTAATAATCAACGTGCGTTCCACGGGAACGGATCCAGCGATGGTTGGGTCGCTTGCCCGAACGATCACCGTATACGATGGCTTGACCTCGTAATTCAACAACGCTCCCGATTTGAGATTCAATTGATTCCCAATCACCTCAAACCATTCAGCATCAGCTCCGGCCAGGGAAACAACATTCGTTCCGATCGCATCGTCGATGATTGTGATGTTCGCAACCCTCTGCCCCGCAGAAACATCATTGGTTTCTTGAATGAAGGTAGTGGTATTGCTCAACCGAACTTCGGTAGGGGCTTCGTTCACATCCCCGATCGAGAGCGAGAAGGTTTGCGACGCATCTGGGAAACCACTGAACGCTGCATCGTCCACTTGGACAACCACTCGGTAGGAACTCTTCGTTTCAAAATCCAATGGTGTCGTTGAGCGGAAGCGAAGCTCAGTGCCGACGATACTGAAATTCGCCGAGTCGAGCGAATTGGCGAGCGACAGCACGTTATTGCCCAGCGCATCATCGGTGACTTGAATGTTCGCAACCCTCACCGCAGTGCTAACCGCTGTCGACTCAGGCAGTGGGCTTACTAGATTGTTGAACTGAAGTCCCGTTGGCTTCTCGTTGACGTCGGTGATCTGAAGGTTGAAGGTCACACTGACATCGGGCGTTGCTCCGAGCGTCGGGTCATCGGCCGAAACAATCACGGTGAACGTTGACTTGGTCTCAAAATCGAGCGGTATCGAACTTCGAAATCGCAGTTGTTGGTTCACGATCGAGAATGCACTGGCATCCGGTCCGGACAGAGAAAGCGTGTTGTTTCCCAGACCATCGTCGACCACGATGATCGTCGCGACCGTTACCGCGCTGACCATACTGGTGTTTTCCGGGACGTTCACGACGTTCGAAAAAGTCACATTCGAGGGGGCTTCATTGACATCGTTGATGTTCACAGTAATCGTACGGGTCGTCGACAACGACGGAGTCGCTCGATCGGTAACAGTGACCGGAACTAGAATGGTCGATTTGGATTCGAAATCGAGCCCGGAACTATTGTTTACCGTCAATGTTCCATGGAGGGCATCGATGGCAAATACCCCAACCGGATTGGTGAATCCCAACGAGTAACGAAACTCACCGTTGATCCCTTGATCTTCATCCGATGCGACGATGTTACCGAGTACTGTTCCTTTCGGACTATTCTCGTCGATGGAGAAAGTAGCCCCTTGTAACACAGGTGCTTCATTCACATCCGTGGGAATAAGCGTGATTGTCTTGACGACCTTGCCTGCGATCGGCAACGAATCAGCTACCTCGACGTCGACCAAGAGTGGCGCCTGAGTTTCGTAATCCCATTTGGAGGTATTGTTGAACCGTATCTCTCCGGTAAGTCCATCGATACTGAACGGCCCAGAGGGGCTTACGAATCGATACGTAAGAGTCTGTCCAGGATCGGAGTCCGAAGCTGCGACAACCCCAACCACGGCGTTTGTCGCAGGGTTTTCGGAAATCAGCAACTGAGAGGTTTGGATCTCCGGCAGCACGTTCTGACGGTATCCGAAGAGCGGATCGCTGCGATGCTCAGATTTCGATACTGTGAGCGGGTACGCAGAATTGTTGCTGTCGAGAGGGATCTTGTCCCCCGGGTAGCCGCTAACGAGCAGTTTATAATCCCCAGCATGCAATCCCTCCAGCCTCAGGTTCCCTCGTGCGTCAGTGGTTTCCTGATACTCCGGATAGGTATAACGAAGCTTATCAAAGGGGCCGAACGGACTCGTGTTTTGGATATTGTCGTTCGTATAGATAATCGCGTACTTGATGTCCGCTTGCGGCCGGACGACGCTCAGCACTTCTCGATCCGTACCGGTTAATGGAGCGGTTTCCTTGACGACGAGAAGGTTATTGTCGCGATCATATAACTCCATGCGACCAACCGATGCCTTGATTTTCTCAGCCGCAATGGCTTCGATCGAAATCGCATCCGCCTCGCGATAGAACATGACTTTCAACCGGCTACCACTATCGAACCAAGGAATACCTTCACTGGTCAAAACTCGAATCTTGTTGAAGTCAGGGTCAAAAGTCTCCTTGGTTCGAACAGCAAAACCGATGTTCTTGCCATTAGCATCCGCGACCGTCAATGTTGCATTGGGAAAGACATTTGCCAGCTCCGCGCCTATTACTTGTTCCGCTGCGTTGACTTGTACGACCTTACTATCTCGGACACCATTGGCATTCATGTCTGCAAAAACGGTAACGCCCGGCAATGGAGCTTCATTGGCTGTGAGTTGTCCATCCCCGTTACTATCGACGCCAGCAAATCCAAAGTAACCACCCCCGAAATTGTAGGTACCGATATGGTTGATCGATCGGCCCGAGTAGACCAACGGACGAGGATCACCAAACGTTCCATAAGAGAATCGGTACTTAGAGTTCGGTGTGACCTTGTCCTCGACCGTATTGCCACACACCCAATCTTCGAGTCCATAACCAGTCGAGCTACCAATGCGTGCAACGTAACCGCAACGCTCCTGAACCGTGTACAACGTACCAGGTGCATAATTGTGATTCGTGGTCAATTCCGAGTAAGTGATTCGACCGTACGACCAACCGGGCGTTGGTGTGTAGCCCATCATGGCCACCGCATCGTGGATGGTCCATGATGCTGCAGGCCCATCCAAGACTCCATTATCGTCAACATCGATGTCCGTACCGACAGACGGTTTCACGGCGGTTTGAATCAGCAAGAAACTCAGCGAAGAACTCACGTGCGCTAAGCGATCGGAGATAGTCGAGGCATCGGTCCAACGATTATTTGGTAGTCCGGAAAACGCGACACCCGTGCCCACCAACTTCGTCGATTGCGGATCAACTTGGTAAGTATTCCCAGCCTCCAGGATCGTTAGAAACCCATTGCTGCCGAAGGTCAAATTCGAAACATCGATCAAGCTATGGATGTAACCAGGCCCACCTGGGTACGCTCCCCAACTCTCGATGGTCGCAAAATACGTCCCATTCGGAATCAACGCATTCGGTTCGCCTCGCAACTCGATGTACTGGTCGATATCGTTATTGCCGAAGAGCGGCGAGTATTGAACCTCGCTGATATACGATGCGAGAACCCTCCGCTCCTCAAGTAATTCAACCCCCAAACGCCTTCTCGCTTGAAGGCGTCTGTTCCGACGAAGTTTATTCAATACGTCGCCGATGCGTTTGTGCAAATTCATGGTTGGGCCGCTAGTCACTTAACCGTCTTGTTATCTCACTGAAGGCCAGTCCTCAAAGTCTAATCCGATCCCTTCTATCGAACAACCAAATCGAAAATGCCAAATCTAGAAACCACACAGCCAGAAGGGGGGATTGCTCGGATCGCAGCACATCGCGATGGAGGAGTATCGGGTTCAGCGTCTTCGCGTGAACCCCTGCCCCGGGCTTACTTTGCCCCGCGGTCGACGATAAACGACAACTCGGCCTCATCCAACTTGATCTCCCGGATCGCCTTCAATAGCCCCGCGCGATCCATGTTCTTGCTGTTGGCCGGCAACATGTCTGAAAGCGCGAACACCGACATGTGGTACTGCTTCATCCCAGGCCCCTTCGAACACATCGGGTCATACTCGGCCCGTTTTTTATCGTTCAAGCCGACGGCACCAACCCCTTTGCTGTTCTTCTCCAAGCCCTTCTTATCGACAGGAATGTTGTACACAACCCAGTACGATTTTTCTTGATCCGGAGCCGTGTGCCAGATGCTCAACGCAATCGACTTCGTCCCCTCAGGAACGTGGCTCCACTCTATCGGCGGGGATGCCTTGGCACCATCGCATGTGTACTCAGTTGGCAGCATTCCTTTCTTATCGAGCGCAGAACACTGAATCGCAAACCCAGTCTTACCAACCTTGGGTGGATTCAAAGATACCGCACCATTACGATCAGGCGGCCGTTGCCCGTCTCGCCCCTGACCCTCACGCCCCCGCCCTTTATTTCGGGAATACGATTCGGTCTTGGTAGCCCCGTTGGGCTCCACAAACACAAATTCCATGTCACCGCTATCCGTCCAACGGTAAGTCACGGAGCCAAGTCGACCATTCACGTCGTAAACTAGCTTGTAACGCCCCTTCTCCAACTCCTCAAACTTGGTGATTTTTGCCCCCCGCATCGGCGGCAGCGATGGTCGCACCGGTTCCGCCCTCGGCTGCGGATCGACTTGCCCTTCTTTCTCGACAACTTCACCATGAAAGCCCCCGTTGAGATACGGATACTTTTGGGCCGAGTGGTAATGGTATGCACCCTTGGCATCAGAATGCCCATTGAAGGCATCGAGATTTTTTACAGGCGAACCATCGGGCTCTGTGAAGCCATAGATCGGATACCCATCGAGCGCGTAGGCGATCGGTGCATCGACGCCAACGATGGGTTGCAAATGGACGGGTGGCAAGTGGTAATGGTAATCGTCTGCCCGGCCACAATGACCGCCGAACTCATCAAGCTCCCCGACGAGATACGCATCGTCACCGCGATTGTTCAGCGGATTAAAAATAGGGATACCATTCGCGGCGATCGCGATCGCTCCTCGGAGAAACCGATTCTTGGTCGACATCGGTGACTTGGCAACCTTGGGCACCAACGGTATCCGCCAAGCGTTCCCGCCGAAGTAGGACTGCGGCAATGGGACTTGCTGCTGCCACGATGTAATGCCCACCATCATGGAATGATCGGGGATCCCGTCGGACTCCACATAAAAAAATCGGTCATCCCAACGTGTCTTAATCTCGTTCCGTTTAACGAACGGCTCAAACGCGCTGAGTATCTGAGCAGGTGGTTCCGGCGCTGTCGCTACCTCCACCATGGCCGTTGACGCCACGAGTGCCGGTGCCCCGCCAGCCGCCATAATTAGCTGCGCAGCTCGGATCTTCGCCAACTTTTGCAACACCCAACGATCATCGTCAGTAGCCAATTCACTCCTTGGGATTTCCACCAACGAATCATCCGACTTTCGTACTTGGACGATACGATCGTCGGCGCGAACAAAGCTCCCTTGAATCTCCGCACCTCCGACGAGCCGCCACACATGCTCTTGTGCGTGCGTATGGCCACTGATGACATGTCGGCTCGCATCATGCCCACCGTGCGCATGCGCCGGCATCTGCATTGAACATAGGCTTAGAAGCAAACCGTCCACAGGAATCCCAACGAACGCTGCGATCGCACTCGCAAACCCAACAGAAGTTCGACCGAGCATCATTCACCACCTTTGTTTTTCTTTGGATTATTTCCTTTGTTCTGACGTTGCTTTCGCTCATCAGGTTGCAATGGTTTGGTCGGATCGTAGTCTCGGTTCAGTGTCGGCATCTGTGCATCGACGGCAACCAAGTACGCATCCAGTTTTTCTCGCATCGATCGCACTCGTTTCGGCTCACGATCTGCAAGATCCTTGCGTTCGGAGATATCACTGGACAGATCGAACAGATGGACTGAGTCGTCTTCATAGAAATGAATAAGCTTCCATCCATCAAGCACAACGACCGAGTGAGGCGTGTTCCCGCTTTGGTAATGGGGAAAATGAAAAAACAATTCATCCCGACTTCGCTCGACGCGACCGTTCCCTTCCTGCTTGAGCAAGGTTGCAAGGCTACCACCTTCGAGTTGCTTCGGAAGCTTCTCCGAAGGAATCCCGGCCCAATCACAAAACGTCGGAAACCAGTCATAGCCTACGACGGGTTGATTGCACCACGAGTCCGCCTTAACTCCTGGTCCCCGGACAATGAGCGGAATCCGGATGCCCCCTTCCCACAGAGAACCTTTGCCTCCATTGAGGCCGCCTCGTTTCCCTCCCGCACCATTATCCGACGTGTAGATAACATATGTATTCTCTGCCAATCCCAAGCGATCGATGGCTTCCATCAATTTACCAACGCCTGTATCCAAGTCCTCGGTGATCGCGGCGATCGACGTGATCTTGGAGTCACCACCCGCATTTTTACTCTCATACTTTGCCAGGGTTGCTTTATTGGCGTTCTCGGAGGCATGCAAGGCATTCCAGGACAATTGGATAAAGAATGGCTTGTCTTGTTCTCGGGCTCGCCGCATGAATTTCTCAGAGCGATCTACCATACCGAAGATATCGACTGGGTTTGGATCGGTGAACTGGAACGCATTTTCGTTCCCTGTGTCTCCATCATGTTCATCGTAACCGTGCTTGCCCGGTCCACCACCGCTGATATGCCACTTACCGTAATGTGCTGTAGCGTATCCAGCCTGTCGAAGCAGTTCGCCGATAGTCACTTCCTCGGAGGCAATATTCTTAATCAATCGTGGTTCGACCAGCTTACGCCCCGTTTCCGATGGAGCTGCTTTGGTCCAGTGAAGCTTGGCAGGACTCTTTCCCAACTGCAATGCAATACGCGTAGGCGAGCATACGGGGGCAGGAGCGTAGGCCCACGAAAAACGCATACCTTGCTTCGCGAGGACCTCGAGATTCGGAGTATGAAACATCTCGCCTCTTGAACCTTCGACCTTTGGATGCATGGGAACCGATAGCCCCGCCCAACCTTGGTCATCGGACAGCATGAAAATAATATTGGGTCTTCGGTCGTCCCCAACTGCTGCCGCTCCGCAAAAAAAACATGCGATGATCGAGAGGGTAAATCCCCCGAAATACCAAAGGCCCGAAGACACTCGTTTCATGGTTTCTTTCCTCCGGTTATTGCCTAGTTGCTGTTTTCTTTTCGCAAGTATCTGTTCGCACGACTCTTCACGCGTTCACACAATTTACTCTCGCTCTACCAAACGATCGGCCTCATGGTGGAACTGGTGCGAGAAAAACTCTGGAGCGAGTAGTTCGCTATCGACCAACTCCATTTCCAGAAGTGGAATATGATCGGGGCCATAAGGCATGTCGTAGAACCGCAAGTATTCGATATCACCGGTATCCGCTCGATAATCGATTTCGAAACGAAACGGACCTCGCGATTGTTTCGACCGCTTGACTGCGATCAACTTCATGGTTGTTTCCGAAGCCGGCTCCACGCTCAAGTGATACGCATCGAGGAGGATGGAGGTACCCTCGTCGATATTCCACAGCGGAACCGCATGTTCATGCCCAGGCAGGTCACGATAAAATCGGGTCTGATCGTCGCTCACTCGCACCGGTGATCCGGGACGTATCGCCCAGCTACTTACTCTGTCACTACCGGTAATAAACCACTCCATGTTTTCCATCTGCCGCATCAAAACAAACTGCCGACCTCCTCTTACGAAGAGCTTCGCTCCATCAAGTGATGGCTTTGGAGGACGCGTATTTTCGGCTTGCACCGGATATCTTCGTTTCCGTCGCGATGTTCCTTGCGAGGCCACGCGGATAGAAAACTCTCTATCTGGCGCACTTGCTGTCCTCTGGGAAATGCGTTGCAATTCTTTAGCCACTGCGATTGCAGCGCCTCGGGATGGCAGAAACCAAAAGAGCATTACCAACACAGATGCAGCCAACGCAGCCACCGTCGACCAACGACGAAATCGCGCTCCCGTATCCCAACGATCCTCTGCTGTCTGGCCATTGTTAGTCGCTTGACCACGAGCTAACTGGCTATCTGCGGCATGTAATTCCGACTCCCCCCAACCGAACACAGCATCGATCGGTATTGATGACTCAGCCGCAGCCATCGCAAAATGTTCTTGTAACAGCGCATCCAACATGCACGCTCGCACCAAGCGATCGGCAAACCCAGGTTCCGCAACCAATCGTGCGCCCCCGTGCCGTAAGTCTTCTTGACTCAATCCGCCGTCGAGATAACGATCGATCCATGGTTCTATTGGTTCCGAAATCGGCCCGCTGGACTCTGAAGTGCTCATGAGCCGCCTCCATGCAGTTGCCGATACTCGGCCGACTTCAACCGCCAATCCACACACATGGCCAGCTTGGCCCGAACCCTGGATAACGCTTGATAAACGGCATCGCAAGAAAGCGAGAGTTGCTTCGAGATGTCCTCGCAGCTCCATCCTTTCTCATAACGCATCTCGAGCAATTCCCTCGAGCGCAATGGCAAACGGCCGACACATTCCGCAAGCGCGTCGCGACGACCGTCGGTGTCGCAAACCTCCCGATCAAAAGCCCTGCAAATCGCTTCGATCGCATCCGGCTCGAGCACGGCTGGAAATCGCCTCTGCTCTCGCAACTCCCGCAAGACCTTATTCACTGCAATACCGCGAGCCCAAGCTCCAAACGGGCGGCTCGGATCGTATTCGGCAAATCGCTTCCACAAGATAATGGCGACCTCTTGGAACACGTCGTCCCTCGCCTGCCGGTTGCGGATCACAGACCCGATAAAGGCTTTGACCTCGGTCTGATGCCTTAGCAATAGTTCTAGAAATTGGTCGTTCGCCGGATCCATAAAACTCAGTTCCTCAGCCACTCTTTCCGCTTCGGACTGGATTTCTGACGCCCTTTTTCTGAATTTCTGCTTTCGTGACTTTCCTGAAACCGAAGCTCCAGGAAGGAACCGGAAGAAAAAGAAGGGTCAGGAGCCGGTTTTCCGTACAGGAAACTTTAGGACCGCGCGGCGACGCTTCCATGGAGAGCACCGGGAGCTATCGGCAAAACGAATCTTCGATCCATTACAACTGAAACGCGTCTTCCTCGGCTTGCTCTGCATAGAGAGGCATATAGCGGTAGTAGACCTCGAGCATCATCGTGGACATGCACGTGCAGTAAAGTCGTCCACCCGCCTGGGCACTTATCCCGTCTTCGACATACCAGCTGCCCGCTCCATGCCCCGTTTGGACTTGGGTCGAGACGATCTGATCCCGCATCTTGTTGTTCCAAGCATCCCACTCGGGTCCACCGTACTGCTTCATGACTTGCGTGGCGTAGTAGTTGTAGTAGTTGTCGGTTGGACT